>CAMVEA010000015.1 GCA_947166405.1 uncultured Candidatus Saccharibacteria bacterium | reverse complement strand
ACACCTACTACTTTAATACTTGCTTTACTTTCCACCTCTGTTGGTTTAACTTCTGGCATAATTTACCTCGCTTAGTTTTATATCAGTATACACCTAAACTAGGATAAAATCAAGTCTTATTCTGAGTAATAAACTACTGTATAATCTACCTACACTTCTTGGTGTTTGTCGAGCTACATAATTGGACTATTGCATAATTTATCGCATCTTAAGAGCTTCTATAATGGTTAATTATGCAATTAAGACCCCATAATTGAGCTGATAGTTCAATGCTACGCTTAGAATTTATTGAAAATCTTCTTGATAAATCCAAATGGACTGGAGTTGGATTTGGGAGATTTGGAATTTTTGGTAGATTTGCCTGATTTATTATTGGAGGGGACTGAGATATTACCATCTTCGGCGGCAAGCAATGCTAGCCCTACTGCTGTAGCAAACTCAGGCTTTTGGATTGATTCGGCGACGCCACCGGTGCTTTGTGGGATGCCGATTTTGACGGCGGCTTCGAGTAATTCTTTGGCAAAAGAATCTATGTCACGCATTTTGGCGCCACCGCCCGTGAGAACAATTCCCTCTGGGAGGCGTTGATCGTAGCGAGCGGATTTTAGCTTCTTGCGGACTTCGGAGAAGATATCTTCAAGGCGAGCTTTTACTACTTCTTCAACTTCTTTGCGATCGAAATTGCGTTCTTTGCCATCTTTGTTCATTTTGATGACTGGATTCTTATCGGAATCAAAATTACAGGTAACAAAACGGAGCTTAATTTCTTCGGCGAGACTAGGGTCGATAGCAAGTACGATAGCTAGGTCATTGGTGATGTTATTCGAACCGGCAGGGATAACACCGACATACTGGAGGTCGCCCTCTTCGTAGATTGCGATGGATGTGGTGGCGGCACCTATGTCGATAACGGCAACGCCGTTTTCTTTCTGACGGTCGGTAAGAACTGCACGAGCTGCAGCAATCACTGATGGTATGAGGCGTTTAGCTTCGACGTCAGCAGTAAGCGTGGCTTTTTTTAGATTCTCACTGTTCGGGGTTAATGCTGAGACTACGTTGGCGCGAAGCTCGAGACGAGCACCTGACATTCCAATTGGATCTTTGATGCCTCCTTGACCATCAAGGGAGTATTCGAGTGGAACTATTTCGAGGACACTGCGATTGGCTGGAATACGACCGCTGACAGCAACATCAGTAACACGGTCGAGATCCTCTATATCGATCTCGTGTTCTACAGTACCAACTGCAATCATACCTTCGGTGTGGGTAGAAATCACAGTGGAACCGTTAATAGAGACATAAGCGCTACGAACGTCATAGCCACCCATACGTTCGGCATCACCGAGCATCTTGTCGATGGCGCTGGCTGGACCTGCAAGATTCGCAGGGATACCTTTGCGCATGCCAGCTGACTTGCCTTCATTATATCCTACTACAGCGATTTCGCCGTTATCACTAACTGTTGCGATCACTGCACGGACATTTTCAGTACCGACATCGAGTCCTGTAACAAAATGTTTTTCGCTATCCATAAGTTTATTATACTACATTTTTGTTATTTGTATAAAAAAACAGCCAGATTGAGATACTTCGTACATTCAATAAGCTTGTTAATTCTGAATTACCCTCAGATATGTATTTGCTTTTCGTATTTCGACTCTTTGGACATTTTTGAACTGCTCGGATTCGCCTTCGGCTTGAAGCGTGAAGGTTGCAGGATTAGTAAATTCCAGAATATCGCCTGTGGTCTCGTCACCGGGGACACGATGAAAAATGCTTTTTATCATTAAAACTGCAAGTCGAAGAATACTAGGCGCAAGACGGTCGGTCTCGTGACGGAAAACCTTTGGCCTTTCATAGTCCCTGCCTCCTCGCATAATACGTGCCATATAGTGGCCGTTGACGGCAAAGTAATCGGATGTTTGGGGATGCTGTTTGATACCATTCAACTCGAACTCTGGTATAAAAGTGCGTTTACGGCGATGCTTAAAATACCATCTGGCAATAGCCGTGTATGAAGTGATGTTGCGACCAAAACTAGTCTTTAGCTTACGACGCATTGTCTGAGTATCGTATAGTTTAGTAGCTTCGGCTGTCATGCCAATAGTAACGTAACAAGTGGCATAGCGCCAATGCTTGCCGTCCACGATGATATCTAGTGGATATAGTTTATTGATACAGATACTCTCTCGGCTAGTCCTGCTAGGTTTCTTCGTATCGCCTAGACTAATGATGTCTTCAATTCTTTTTGTATGAAGGGTCCCGGAGAGGTCGTTAAAATTGCCGTATGGTAAGGCGGCAAGAGTTGCGGATTTGGCTGATTTCATAATGGCATTTGTAGCTATTACACCGGTAGCATCGCCGCCGGCTGATATTACTAAATCACCGTCCTGTATGATACTGGCTAGACTAGCGATGTTCTGATTGATGTCCGTTGGCTTGATTTCGTACTTACCGATAATGTAGCCTTTAAGCATACGGAGCTTTGGAAGAACTTCGCGCTTGACATCTTCAAAACGTGAAGAATGTGGGTTATAGACAACTAAGATGCGAACCATCTTAACTCCCAAGAGGTTTGAAACTGGGGATAAACCAATTTAGTAATGAATACACAATCACATAGACCACAATCCCAACAATAATTTCAAACATACGGCGCTTAGCTTTGCGGGTTTTTTCTTCGCTGCCACCAGCAGTGAGGTATTGGATGCCTACTAGTGTGATACCTATGACACCAAGAATTCCGACCCCAATCGTCATGATATTAACTACGAGATTAAGAATACTAATTATGGCTTCACCATGACCGCAATCGCAGGCGCTTTCATTCAGAATAGCTGTAGGTGGCTTGGTGCCATCGCCTGTCTTGTTGCCTTGCGAATCATAGCAAGAACATGGTTCTAAATCGGCAGCAAAAGTTGGAGTCGAGGATAAAGGAACCATCATGGTGATACCTATGATAACTGCAAGTATACCTCGAAAAAATCTTTTCATAGTGCTTTCCTACCTTAGGTACTCGTGTAGTTTTTTGGTGTCTTTGTTTTTGCGGAGCTTATTCAGAGCCTTCGCTTCAATTTGGCGAATACGCTCACGAGTGACATCAAATTCTTCTCCGACTTCTTCAAGAGTATGCGGACGACCACCACCGATACCAAAGCGAAGTCGGATGATTTTCTGTTCCCTGTCTGTGAGGGTTGCAATAATCTCAGAGAGTTGCTCTTTGAGGATTTGGTTGGATGCGGACTCTTCGGGAGAAGTACGTTCTTCATCTTCGACAAAATCACCGAGTACAGAGTCTTCGTCATCGCCTTCTTTGCCCACTGATGCATCAAGGGAGGCGATGTCTTGCTTGATACGCATAACGTAATCGATTTTCTCAGGTTCCATATCGAGGGCTTTGGCGATTTCTTCGTTGGTTGGCTCGCGATTGAGCTCGGTTGTAAGCTTGCGAGTAGTCCTTAAGACCTTGTTGATGGTCTCGACCATATGAACTGGAATACGAATAGTACGGGCTTGATCAGCAATCGCACGAGTAATGGCTTGGCGTACCCACCAAGTAGCATAGGTGGAAAACTTGAAGCCTTTGCCTGGGTCGAACTTATCGACTGCACGAAGCAAACCAGTATTCCCTTCTTGAATTAAGTCAAGAAAGTCTAGCCCACGACCACCGTAGCGCTTGGCGATTGAAACTACAAGACGCATATTGGACTCGACCATTTTGTCTTTGGCCTTCTTGTCGCCTTTGACGATGCGCTGAGCGAGATCGGCTTCTTCTTCAGGAGTGAGGAGAGGTATCTTGCCAATCTCCCTCAGATATAATCTGACGCTGTCGTCTGCAAAAGCGTCGACATTCTCGGCAGTGATGGCGAGTTCCTCGTCGGAGAGTTCCTCTTCGTTCTCGAGATCGCCGGTGCCAGGTTCGTCAAAATCAACTGGTAAATCTTTTACATTCAAAATATCTTCTTTTTTAGAGCTCATTAGAATAATAATATAACATTTTTAAAAAGAAATCAACATTATTTGGAATTTAATTATAGAATTCGTTATTAATTTCTACTAAAAGTTGATTATATTCTTCACTTTCTTCATCGAGCTCGGAGAGTTTAGCATTGAGTTCCTGAATCTTGTGGCGGCGGAGCTCCTGATTATAGCGTGCGAGGAGCTCGGCGGCTTCTTTTTCGAGGTTGATAGCTTCGGTGGATTGCTCATGTTCGCGGTTGAAAATGAGTTCTAGCTCAGAGAGACGTGTATCGTCGTCGGGAATGTCGAGAGGAATGTCAGTCTTGGTGATGCCTCCGTAAATCTTGAGGGCGAGGAGAGAGTTCTCGAGCTTCTTGATGGTTCCGTTCTTGGGGGCTTCGGTCTTGGGTTTTTTGAGGTATTTTTTGTGGGATTGCTGTTCGAGCTTGTGATGAAGACGGTCGGATTTGCCACGAAGGATATCTACGCCAACACCGAGCTTGGCGGCAACCTTTTCTTCGTAGCTGGCTCGTTCGATTTCGTCTTTGACGTAGCTAAGGAGCTTGAGAGCAATATCAGAGTATTTGCGTTTGTCGGGGGCGAGACGGAGGTTGAGGTTTTCCTCATATTTACCAAGTAGCCAATCGACAGCTGGAATGCGATTCGTGACTGCTTGTTGCCAGAGCGATGGGTCACGTTGAATGAGCTCATCGGGGTCTTTGGCGCCATGATAGTCGGAGATGACCGTTAAATCCAGCCCTAGGTCGCCAGCCATCATGATGGCGCGCTCTGTAGCTTTAACACCGGCAGCATCACCATCGTAGGCTAGTCGGATATCCGATGTGAGATTGGAGAGGGATTTTAGGTGTTGTTCCGTCATGGCTGTGCCAGAAGTCGCAACGGTCTCAGTAACTCCGGCTTGATGAGAAGAGATGACATCCATGTTCCCTTCCACTATCACTACAAAACCATTACGGCGGATAGATTCTTTGGCCTGGTGAAGGCCAAATATGAATTTGGATTTATTGAAAAGTAATGTCTCAGGTGTATTGAGATATTTGGGCTCGCCCTTGCCGATGATGCGAGCCGTGAATCCGATGACGTTGCCAGTAGTGTCAATAAATGGCACCGTCATGCGATCTCGAAACAGATCACCCTTGAAGCGATTGAGGAGTCCCGCCGTATCAAGCTCTTCGAGGGTATAGCCGCGTTTTTTGAGAACTTCAACGATGGCTTTACCACTTGCTGGTGCGTAGCCGATTTTGAACTCTTGAACGGTCTTGCGATTGAGATTGCGCTGATAGAAGACATACTCGCAGACTGCTTTGTTGCGAATAAGACAAGCTTGATAATACTTGGTGGCGAGTGCGAGTGCTTCACGGGCGCGAGTTTTGCGTTTGGAGACGGCTGGATCGCCACCTCTGTACTTGGTAAGCTCGACGCCAGCTTGGGCGGCAAGTTTCTCTAGGGCCTCCTTAAAACTGATGCCCTCGACCTCCATGACGAAGGTAAAGATGTCGCCTCCCTTGTTGGCAGAAAAATCGTGCCAAATCCCCTTCTCTGGGGACACCATGAAGCTAGGGGTCTTGTCGACGCCCCATGGAGAGCGACCTTTGAGATTGCGTCCAGCACGCTTCAACTCGACATATTGCCCAACTACATCCTCCACCGCGAGTCGGGATTTGATTTCCTCTTTCGCGTCTTGCATAGTTATATTATAGCAAATTTTTGACGTGAGTTGTGATATAATGGTGGTATGGATGGACAAGAATATTTAAATCAAATATCGGCACAGAATCGTCCCGTCAAAGCATCTGGAAGTAAAGGCATCTTGTCATCTAAGTTGTTTATCGTAAGTGCGATCGGTATCGTATTGCTGATTGTTATTATAATAGTGGGTGCTTTGCTTAGTGGTGGAAAAGGCAACGAGAAAAATATGTCTATTGCATTAAAATTACACCTTAGCAATACGGCAAGTGTCATCCAAGAATATCAAGGAAAAGTGAAGTCTTCAGTCCTAAGATCGAGTAGTGCCTCTCTATATAGCATATTGACGAGTACTGATGGAGAGTTGACAAATTATATTACTGAGAAGTATGGATATAAGGAAAAAGAGATTGATAAAAAAATCTTGAGTGATGCACAATTGGCTCGTGATGGGCTTGAGGATGATTTGTTTCAGGCAAAAATTGGTGGGAAGTTGGATAGAATGTATGCGATAAAGATGACTTATGAAATTTCCTTAATACAATCTGAAGAAATGAAAATTATCAATTCAACTAAAAATGCTGATTTGACAGAGATACTGACTAAATCATACGAAAGTCTGAAAAACATATATGATAATTTTAATGATTTTTCGGAAGCCAATTAATAAAGAAAGGAGTTATAATGGCAAAGTCTGAAGAGGCTAAAAAACTACAAGAAAAACAAGGTTTAAAGGAGGAGTTTATCGAGTTCATCAACCGTGGCTCAATGATTGACCTCGCGGTAGGTGTAGCCGTCGGTGGCGCGTTTACGGCGATTGTTAATTCTTTAGTGAATGACATCGTAATGCCAATCGTTGGTTTGCTACTTGGTGGTGTCGATTTCACTGGGTTAGCGCTTCGAATCCCGAATTTCTTCGGTACTGGTGACGAAGCAGTGATTGCCTACGGTAACTTTATCCAGAACGTAGTACAATTCTTGGTAATTGCTTGGGTAATCTTTATGGTGATTAAGGCGATGAACCGTATGAACCGCAAGCGTGATGCAAGAAAAGCTGCAAGAGAAGCTAAGTCTGAAGCAAGCGACAAGAAATCTAAATAGTTAGGTTGTAGCTGAGGCGGACGAGATCATTGATTTCGTCCGTTTTTAGTTGATCAGTGAGAACGATTTCGATACCGCCTTTGCCGAAATATCGGGATTGCATGACAGATTCGTATTTTTCTTGCAAGAGCTGACTCAACTTAGACTCACAGCGGACTTCGATGGTATTATTATTGATAACAAGGAAGGCTCTGTCGCCTATATAATATATATTGCGATTTTGCTCTTTTTTGTGGGTATATTCACCGATACCGGTTATTTGAGAAAGGTCAAGTACCATTTAAGCTCCTCTATGCTACCATTAATATCATCTAGTGCCCGATGGTTTTCGGGCTTGGTAAATTTCTTGTGTTTAGCGTTTTCGAAATAAATCTTCCAAGCAGAAACGTCTAGCATACGGTAGTGTAGCTTGCTGTTTAGCTTGGGCATTTCGCGCTCGATGAATTTGCGGTCCTGGTGGATGGAATTGCCGGCAAGGTAGATGGGCGTCTTGGTATCAAAATTGCGATTGACAAAATCAATTAGTTCCCTTTCGATTACTTCTACTGGCCTGCCGTTGTGATTCTGTGAGATTAGCGCATCGCGAGATTTGCTATTCTTCTCCCAAAAATCGCCAACCATGCGGTCTTTCATGAGTTGGTCGTCTACCTTGACGATTGCTTCGTAAGTGGCGATTTGGTTGAGTTCCATATCGGTGGCAATTGCTGCAACTTCGCAGATTTTGTCTTGCTCGGGGTTAAGGCCGGTCATTTCAAGGTCGATCCAGAGGAGATTAGCTTTTCGACTAGAAGCCGAGAAAGCATCTTTCTCGGAACGCTCCCTCGCTCCCGTCGTTACGGGGCTCGGTCGCTCCGTAAATGGCCCGTCGCCATTTATGCTCCTCGAAAGAGCTTTTCTCGGCTTCTTAGACGATAGCTCACTCATTACATTTCCTCCGGGATGGCAATGCCGAGGAGGCCGAGGCCGTGGGTCATTATGTTTAGATACTTTTCGACGAGTTTGATGCGCTCAGCTTCTTGGTCGCTGCCAATGACTTCGCAATTCTCATAGAAACGGCTAAATGCTTGAGCTAACTCGTATAAGTAATTCGCTACTTTATGCGGGGCGAGCTCGGAGACTGCCTCGTCGAGGAGCGTAGAGTACTCAAGTATTTTCTTCATGATGTTGTGTTCCACTCGGGTACTAACTGCCATATTCTCGGCGGGTCCTGCCGGCTCTTTTCCCTCCCCAAAATTTTGCTTCGCAAACATTTTGGGGTCCACACCCGTTGCCGTCACCCGCCGATGTAAAACCGTAGTATCGTCATCTTTCAATACGGAGCCGACCTTGTTGAGAATCTTCTTGGCGCGGACGCAAGAATAGAGGAGGTAGGGGCCGGAATTGCCGGTCATCTTGACGGATTCCTCGGGGTCAAAGATGATGTTGCCACCCATTTTATATTTGAGGAAGGCGTACTTAGTGGCAGCGAGAGAGACTGTCTCGTCGGTAGAGCCGTGTTCTTCCTTGAGTGCAGACTTGACCATCTCGAGAACATCGACGGCCTTTAGGAAATTGCCTTTTCGGGAGGACATTTTGACGCCGCCTGGGAGCTTGACGAGGCCGTGAGTGAGGTGGGTGGTTTTTTCAACTAACTCGGGGGCATACTGCTCGACAGATTTCAGGACGACTCTCATGTAGTCGAGCTGCTCATTGCCAGTAATAACGACAGATTTGTCAAAATGATAATCCTGCCATTTAGTAAAGATGAGGCCGACGTCTTTGGCTTCGTAAGTAGGGACACCTTCCTTGTTGATGAATACACGGGTGTGGAGGCCGTATTTGTCGCCGTCGAAAATGACGGCGCCATCGGACATCTCGTAGATGCCTTTTTTTAGCTGCTCTTTGACTTTGGCAAGGCCGAGGGCGGCGACGGTGGATTCGGGATAGTATTTATCGAAATGGACGCCGATAGTTGCGTAGAAATCCTTGAAATATTGATAAGATAATTCCCTGCCTCTCCAATAAAGCTCGGCGAGTTTATCCTCTGGGCGGGTCCTGCCGTCGTTTCCTCCCCCAAAATTTTTGCTTCGCAAAACATTTTGGGGGTCCCCCTCCAACGACGTCACCCGCCCATGAGACACTCCCTCGGCGTTAATGCGATAGATTTCTTTGTTTAATTCTGTTATTTCTTTCTTGGTTTTCTCGTCAGTGTCATAGAGAGCGGTGCCTTCGATGTAACACTTGGCGATGTCTTCGATGGTGAGGTCTTTGATTGGTTTTTGCTGGAGGGCGTACATGGTCTTTGCGACATGGAGGCCGACGTCGCCGCCGAAATTGGCACGAATAACCTTAGCACCGGCATATTCGAAGAGACGTGCGATGGAATCCCCGACGATGCTAGTATAGAGGTGACCGACGTGGAGGACTTTGAAAGGGTTAGGGTCGCTAAATTCGCAGATTACTGTCTGACCTTTATAAACATCTGATCCGTAATTGTCGACTAATCTATCAAGGGTAGTTTTCAGATAATCATCCGTCAAACTGAAATTCAGAAAACCTGGTGATGAAACATTTATATCGCACTCGGGGGCGCGTCCAGCCGGCCCATCGACTGAAGTCGCCGACCCGTCGTCGTCTCGGAAGAACGAACCAGTTCGTTCTTCACTCGACTCCTCGGGTCGTCTGCCATGGGCGGCTGGCGCTACTTCTCGCCTTGCCAGGCTCCGGACCCCCCTTCGTTGCGATATAAATGTTTTTTCTACCTCATTTGCAATTTCCATTGGTGATCTGTGTAGAGATTTGGCGAGCTTGAGGGGGGCGTTCGATGAATAGTCGGCGTCAATATTGTCGGGTGAAGGGGTAAGCTCGGGGTCAAAATCTAGACCGTAGAGGTCCTTGATAACGCTTTTAAGCTGTTCCCTGATTTCTTGCATAGGATAATTATAGCATATTTTGAGAGGATATGATATAATAGAGAGGTAAGCGGGTATCGTATAACGGCTATTATGTATCCTTCCCAAGGATGAGACCAGGGTCCGACTCCCTGTACCCGCACCATAGGAAAACGTCGCTATAGTAATCGCGCAGTCCATTATGCAAGCTTCATTCGCTTTATTGCTCATCCCAACTTATCTCCATAGATATCAGCCCATCATCAGCAGTATTGCTCTTATTTGTACTTGCTCCTTCATTGCTATCTATCATAACTTGCTCCCCCATAGAGATAGGGTCGCTATTTTGTACAATCAGGTCATTACCGTCTTCGTCCTTCACTACCAGCGAAGCAGGAGCAAGCTCTTTGTCGCTATGGTTATCTATCACGACACTCGCATGGGTGTCAGCTCCATCTGGGTTAACCGCAGTAACCACGATACCATTACTAGCCGTCTCACCACAACCCACGAGCAGAAGAAAAGACAGTATAACAGCAGGAACAACCTTCTTCATAATCTACCCCTCCTTATTTCCATCACCACTTACTAAACAAAATCTCACTCGTCTTCTCCATACATCTCCGTAAGAACATCACGGTCATAATCCCATTTAATAACTGGCACACCACAAATCATAACGGTCTGAAGCTTCCTATGAAGTTCTATCGTAAATTCATTGTCTAGGCGCTTCGCTATTTCATGGAAGAACTCAAAGTTAATCCCATCACGCGACAGCCCAAGCAACTCTTCACCCACACTCGTTAACACATAACTATTATGCATGATCGGGGCAGGGACATCGCCCCTCGGATTAATAGAAAGCAAATATTCATTATCTATCGTAATACCACAATATCCATCATGCGCTTGTGGCGATGGCACTGAGAATCCTTTGTCACGCTCCAAGGATAAAACCCCGCATTCCACCAACAGTGATAAATCATGTATGGTATCTATACCAAATTTAGCGTATGCATCGTAACACCAATTACTGTCTGCCATAAACAAAATACGATTAGAATCAAGCCCATCCATTACCATCCCACTAACAGCCTTTAGTAGTCTCGCTTCTTTCGTGCTCATATTCCGAAGCGTTTCCATCGCTCTAAGCGAATAACTCCCAGGTTGCTTAGTTTCCCCAGCCAGTATCTTCGCCCATAGCACCTGCATCTCATCGCTACTAATGTTGCCACAGGCTTCGTAAAATCTCATCATCCAGTCAAAATCAAATTCGGAGGAAACAGGATTATCTGAAGGATCATCTAAGTAATCCTCCAATTCTTCATCACCGGCTTCACTGGATTCATTCTGTTCCCTCAGCATTTCATCTGCCTTCTCTGCAATCTGGAGGAAGTTATTACACTTATAAAGTTCAGTGTAGTTCATTCGCCCTTCACTAACTAAAGTCTGAAGAACCTTGTGGAACTCTTCGTTCTTAAAAGACTGCAATTTAACGTCTTCTAGCAAAGGAAGCTGATCTAGCTGGAACAACCTAGAGATCACGGTTTTAACAATCATATCTACCTTCTCTTCTGGCAGCACCAGAAAAGAGGAGTCAGACGCCACGATCCCACTACTAGGGCTAGACGAAGATCTTCTCCTTCTTCCATCTTCCTTATTCTTGTTTTCTACACCCATTGAATAAAGAAAAGTCTTAGAGAGGAACGAGGCCAGGTGCTCTTTATCTGCGCCATCCAGTAGCCTTGCTTCCGTAGTATCTGCAATATGATCCTGTTGGATTAACTCCCTAATCTCCTGTATCACATTATCATATTGCTGCGGATCTATCCTCGGTATCACTTTCCGGGAAAAATACCCTTGTGAAACATCAATGACCTTTGGATCACGAGCCGCCAACTTTAGTCCAGAATATAAACCTACCTTACGGTTCATCAGCTTGTTCGCCTTGTCGCTATCTATGTTGTAAGCCTCATCTGACTGACCTACAACCTTTTGCCCCTTCTTCACCCCTCCTTCTACTATCACAAACTCCAGCAGCAAATTAACGATTTCTGTATCGCTCGGTCTTACCATAAACTTTCCTTGCAGGGTCCTGGCAAAACTTGCAAAGCAGAAATATGGTATCTCGCTCATTTCTTACTCACTCCCCATCTTTTTGATAAAACTTATTCTACAGTATCCCGCTTATTGCAGACTATCTTTGCTGTTTTTTGATATAACGGGGGGATATCCGGGGGATAAATGGGGGAAATCCATACCATATCCCCTGGATGCTTATTACTTTCTCACGGGATATAATATCTCCAGAATCTAAGTATAGTACGAGGGTGAAAGGTTTTCAATCCCTTGCCCGCTAAAGATTCTATGTACGATTCCCGGGATTGTCTAGGCCAGCCTGAGCCTGATCACCTCTGCTGGCACCAGAGAAAGGATACCATTTGAACTACATAGATTTGAGCCAAAGCGGATCCCCCATCTTTATGAGAGATGCGAAAGGTAAGCTCCACTCGTGTATTGGGGTGGGTCCGGATGGTTGCGATGTGGAACAGACTATGGCGAAGCGTCAGATTATCCAGCGTTGTCGTTACCCAGACGGACGCCTCATCATTTCGTACTTCCAGAATCATGAGGGTATTATCCGTAAGGTTCGTGGGGATGTCATCTTCCACCTGCACCGTTCTAGTAACCAAGATAGTTAAAAAGTGAATAGGTGAGACCGCAAAAAGCGGCAGTGCCAACCAGCCTCATGAGGTTAGGTTAGTGCTGCCGCTTTTCTATTACCGTGAAAGGAGCAGTAAATGAAAAGTATCAACGATAAAGATAAGATGGACGTTTGTTTGGCCTCGGATGATGCATCTGGGGTGATGGACGTTCGCAGGTTTCTCTTGGACTACGCAGTAAAGCGTGAGGTTCCAGAAGAATGTGTTATTGAAACTTTTCTTGGCGACTGCTATGCTCTGACGAAGCGCCATCAGACCCTTTCTTCTACTCTGGACGAACTGAATTGTAGCTTCGCGTTGATCAAAGAGTCTAATGAATACCGTGGGAGAGTCACAGATTACAACCTGGACAAAATCAGGCACAAGATGGACAAAGTAACAGCCGATCTAATCTATGTTATTTCAAAACTGGAGACTAGAATCATTAAGGCTACAAAACTGATCTCTTTCCTCCCTGACCCAGAAATGAAAGTAGTCTTGGAACTCCATTATCTCGAAGGGCTTAGTCTCGTGGAAATCAGGGAGAAAGGCCGGCTCTATTACGGCAGAACCAAGACAAACGGACTCCACCGTGCTGGGCTGATGAAGCTTCATGAGATTATGGAGCTGTGATTCATTAGACAAGGCGCAATCTCGCGCCTAGAATACCCTCCAGTAAAATCCCCCGGCACCCTGAAGAGAAACGGTGCCGGGGGATTTTACTGGATTATATTAGCAATCCTAGACAATCCTGTGAATGCCGATATTATGGCTACTGCGCTAGGCAGCGGACGCTCAATCCGTAGTACTTACTGTAGTCGTCGGACGGGGTGACGTTGCTACTGTAGAAGAACAAGGAGTACGCGCCGTAGCTACTGCTCGCAGACTTAGACCAGTAGAAGCCGTAGCCACCTCGATTGTTGACCGACGTGCCGTTGACGTTGCCGGAGTAGAGGAAATTGTTCGGGTAAGATCGGTAAGCGGCAGACATAACAGCGCCAGTAGGAGTAGTGCTAGAGGTAGATGATAAGCCAGTACCACCAAGTGCTACGTCAAGCAAACCAAAGTTCATACTTGCAGAACCACTAGTTGGAAGTGTCCAACCTGCAGGACAAATATCACCGGGAGCAGTATAACCAGAGCCATTAGCATACTTACCATTACCAGCAGTAGCAGAATACCAGTTATAGTAGTTGCCATATGAGTAAGTGTTAGCATCAGTTACTGGACTTGTGCCTCTCTCTGTGGTATTGCCAGTGTATAGCATGGACTGATCAAAGCATGCTGCATCAAAGTTCATACACCATGCAGTAGAAGTTGGGTTAGTTGAAGCAGAGAGATGGTTGGAGGTAGTGGATGATGCGTAGTTATTCGTGAGTGGGAGTGAAGGACTATTAGTGTTGGTGGATGATAGTTCTATATCATTATTGCTACTATCCTTATCAGCTAAGCGTAAGTTCTCAATCATCCAGCACTTACCATCTGCAAGCTTGGCGATGGCGTAGGTGTTGTTGTCACGTTGGTCAGTGAGGGCGGAGACGGAGGCGAGGTTAGCAGTGCCGTCTATTGGAGCAGGATCAAGAGAGCTACAGACATTAGTGACTTTAGCTGAATCTTGGAGATTACCTTGGCTCTTAACCCATACAGCATAGAGTGAGAGACCTTGATTGGTGCCAGTGTAGTCGGCAGTGTTGAGTGATATAGTTTCATTTGGACCGTAGAACTTAGCTTCTGGATTAGTGGCATAGTCAAACTTATCGCTCCATCCTGCGAAGCCATAGCCAGTACGACTGAAGTTGGATGGGAGGAGGATGACGGATGCGGCGATGTCTTGGTCTGCCATAGTACCTTCATAGTCTGATACATTAGCAAAGTATTGTATCTTGCCTGTAGTGGCAGTCTGTGGCGCAGCAGGAGCTTCAGTATGTGGATGTACTAGCGTATATTTCACTTTACCAGTATAAGTATCAGCTACTTGAGTTGGGGAGATATACGCTGCGTATGTGGTGGATAGTACAGAACCTAATGTTTGATCAGTAGTTGATGTATAACTAGCTACTTTGGTATAAGTATCTGGTATTACATTATAGTCATCATAGCCATTTTCTATTGTTAAAGCTTCTGGATTATAGCTTTGTGATGAATCAGTGACTTAAGTTAGTTTCATTGCCCAGTTACTAGTACTTCCACTTGTAGCAGTACCTGTAGATATCTTCTGTCCGTTTGTAGCACCAATGAGTTTAGTATGATCTTCTCCATCATATTTATCACCAGTATAGCCTATGGCATATATAGCATATCCACTATTATCGTTACAGAAGGTAGCGATAGTTGTTTTACCAATACCATCAGCATAATCAGAAGTACTAGCAGAATATATACCATTAGCGAGAGTTGCATTATGTGGTGTATTTACTGTAGCTGTCATAGAACATGATGCTGCTACGGTGACTGAGGCTGTAGTGACGGCAGTATTATTATCCTCTGCATTAACACGGAACGAGCTCGCCGCTATTCCGGCAATAAAGGTAGTTATTATTAAAGCACCTGTAATGGTGTAATCTAAGTGTTGGGCTAACTTGCCTCTATAAGCATTCTTCTTCATAATTCTATTATACACTACTTTTCCATAATGCAAGTGGTTTTTGTCTCTCTTTCCTACAAAACCCTGCTCTCTACATTCCTCATAGATTCTTTGAAACATACTGTATACTAATGGTACTTATTTAGCGATATAGAGCAGCATATATCTCTCTGTCGTTGATCTCTTTGCGTTGAATCCTGATTGCCACCTCCGCTACAAGTTTCATCAGTTCAGACGCTTCGTTACTACCCAACCTTTCCGGCAAGCGAATATAAGCACAGCGACCTTTACTGAAGCGCTCCACGAATACGCTGAATCTGATTTCTTTCCCCGCTTCCAGCAAAGCAACATTCTGACCGTATATTTGCATTTGTAGTGACATGCTTCCCGAAATGCCATATTCACTGTATTCCCTTACTTCTTCATTCATGTCGTTACCAATTTGCGCATGGATTCTATCCTTTACTTGTTGTATTTCAACCAAATTCATATCCCTTGGCAAAACTATAATACTTTCGCGCTCATGGAAAAGTAGCATATTAATAATAACTATTCCCGACGGCTCATTATGCGAGCTATCATCTGCTTGATTATAATTGAAGCTTTTCATTTTATTCCTTTCTCTATTAGCTCAAACAGATGTTACCTCTGATGCGCAAACAAAGCAAGTGCGAAATGGACGATTATTCCAAACCACAATCTTCCACTTAGTTGCATATTAAACTACCCGGTGTAGTGAGGGGGTAAACCTTAATGAACTGATTGCGGGTCTATCGCCCTAGCACCACATCACCAGCCCACAATACCTTGTCTTGGCCCACAAGGGCACAGTAACAATAATGCACCAAATTTGACAGTTAGCGTTCCAAATATCAAAAATTGGTGCATAGCGTAACTATACAAAAAAGGACTTTTCGATATCCAAGCATGACGTCACAACACACATTATGACGTCATGATTGGATATCACTCGGCGTCACTTTTATAGCAAATCCCTTGACACACCCCCGTTAAATGCGGGGGTGTGTCTCATTTTCTAGTCTTCTTATGACAAAAAGCGATTTACTCGCTGCACCAGTTTTGCACCAGTTTTTTAACGGACTTATGCTTTCATCGTGCTTATGCACCAAAAGTTACGCTAACTTTTTTTGCACCAATTTTTGGAGTTAGCGTAACTTTTGGTGCAATAGGGGTTTTCGCGCTTGTTTTCAGAGCGCTTCGGAGCAGATAATAGATTGTGGAGAGTCCTTGCTACCTACATACCCTAGATTGCTAAAAAACACAATTATCACTCCGCTTAAAACCGCTATACTTAAAGCTGGTATTTCATTTCCAAACTATTTATGCTAATATATAAGTAAACATATGTGCTTATAGAAAGGTGATGCATGGCAAAATCAAACTCAAATACTAAACTTGAATTCTCAGTCGTAGCTAGCATAGTCGCAGTAACACTAATATCTGGAGTCGTGCTTTCTTCAATACGCGTAAACGCCGACACAAACGCAGTTGATGAAGTAAACATCACTGTCCCTAGTGCCTGTACTATGAGCGGAAATATCGCTACAGGGCAGGAACATACGGCTTCCATCAACCCGAATACATATCAGGACAATATCGGCAAAACCACTATTACTGCATTCTGTAATGACTCAGGCGGATATGCCATCTACGCCATTGGCTTTACTGGCGACAAATATGATGGCGAAGATTACACCAAGCTCATCGGAACAAACACTGACCAGAAGATTATCACTGGCACCGCTAAGACTGGAACTAGTCAATGGGCAATGCGAGTAACCCCAGTCACCGGAACCTACGCCCCTACCATTGAGAATAATTTTGACAGCGAAGATTACCATGTAGTACCAGATACCTACACTAAAGTCGCCACCTACGGTAGCACCACCGATGCCGAAGGCGGCACTGGCAGTAGTATTGAAACCACATACTCCGCCTACATCAGCGGCACCCAACCCGCTGATACTTACACCGGCAAAGTCAAATACACCCTAGTCCACCCATCCACAGAAGTCCCGGCTCAGCCACAAACATGCATAACAGGTAAGATTTGCTACTTTGCCAACGTATCAGACTATGAAGGTGCTATGGCAGACCAAGATATTGCGTCAGAAGTTACTCTCCTCCCATCCAACTTCAGCCGTACTGGTTATGGCTTTGCAGGTTGGAGTGATAAGTTTGACTATGCCACTAACCCTGAAGCTAAGTTTTACGGTCCAAACGAAACCATCACGCTTAATACTGCCGACTACACCGGCACCAATCCAGGTTTCTCACTCTATGCTGTATGGGTTAAATCTGAGGGTAATCTCCAGGATTCAGCCAAAGTCGCCACCGTCTGTAGCTCCCTCACCACCGCTCCAATAGATGGCACTGCTAACCTCTCCTCCGTTTCCGCCCTCACCGACCAGCGTGATAACCAAACATACGCCATCGCCAAGCTCGCAGACGGCAAATGCTGGATGATTGAGAACCTAAGGCTAGATAACACCGCTACAGGCAATTCAGATGGTACACTGGCCCAAGGCTATGGTGGTCAGTTTGCTGGCCTTGCTAACCCAGAAACACCATGGACCACCTCCAGTAGCTACACCACCGCTAACAGCCTATATAGCACCGATGGCGCAGATAACACTATAAACGTCGGCATCAGTAATGCAGCCTTCAGGTTCCCACGCTACAATAACCAAAATACATCAGATAGAGCCTCCACCCCTACCGTAGACGCTAATACATACAGCTACGGTAACTACTATACTTGGGCTGCAGCTATTGCGGATACTACAGACTATGATGCCGGTGGCGACTACAACACTACATCCATCTGCCCTACTGGCTGGCAAATTCCACTAGGTGACACTAGCACAGGCGATATAGAACAAGGAGAAAGTAATACAGCTAATAAAGTCGGTGGATTCTCATACTTAGACCGTAAAATGGGTGGCACTGGAGCATACCAATCCACTGCAGCCGATTCATTACGTTGGCGTAAATATCCAGTTAACTTCCTCTATTCCGGCTACGTCAGCGGTTCTGTTAGCAGTCGTGGCAGTTACGGCGAGTATTGGTCGTCTACCGCCCATAGCAGCAGCAAAGCTTACGGCCTGAGTCTGGCTAGCACGAATGTTGTCCTCCCTGGTATTGGCTACGGCAATAAGATCCACGGGAAGACTATTAGGTGCTTGATGGGTTTCTAGGCGCTCATCAATAAAGGTACATTTAGGGGGCTTCCCTAGGATACAGAATTAAGGAAATTGCGGTTTACCCCAGGAACCTTCAACCCACATCACCCACCTCGCTTTCCTCTCATGATTTGTTAATGTTCATTGGCACCCCTTTTCAGGGGCATATAACTCCCCGGCTCAAAGCGAGCCGGGGAGAAGCAACAATGTGCATAATGTACTTGCAAGTCAGGGAGCCCTCTGGCAGAGAATCCCGAAGTCTTCTTCAATACACTCCTGGATCAGCTGCTGAAAAGGGCAAGGTGCTTGTCTATGACTGATATCAAATCTCCAGAAGAGCGTAGCCGCAATATGTCGCTCATAAAAGGACAAGATACCAAGCCGGAAATCTATCTATGCAAACTCCTCTTTTCCAAAGGATATAAATACAGGAAGAATTATTCTAAAATCATTGGACATCCAGATATCTGGATGTCCAAATACAATACGGCAATATTAATTCATGGTTGCTTCTGGCATCGTCATCTTAATTGTAAGTATGCTTATGAGCCCAAGAGCAATATAGACTTTTGGAGGAAAAAGTTCGATACCAATGTCACTCGTGATAAGAATGTAAAGAACCAGCTCATATCCAATGGAATAAAATGTATCATAGTGTGGGAATGCACAATCAAAAGAATGCAGAAAGACAATGTATTTGCCGATGGTATTCTAGCATCTATTACTTCGTTTTTAGATACAAATCAACCGTTCCTAGAGCTATAGCCCTGAGTGATGTTCAACAAACTACTGCGCTAGGCAGCGGACGCTAAATCCGTAGGTCTTAGTGCTGAGGCTGGACGGGTGGACGAGTCTACTGGTGAAGTCCAAGTTGTACGCGAGGCTGCTATTGTACGCAGACTTAGACCAGTAGTGGCCGCTGTTACCTCGATTACCGACCGACGAGCCATAGACGTAGCCGGAGTAGAGGAAATTATTAGGATAAGATCGGTAAACGGCAGACATAACAGCGCCAGTAGGAGTAGTGCTAGAGTTAGATGTTGAGCCAGTACCACCAAGTGCTACGTCAAGCAAACCAAAGTTCATACTTGCAGAACCACTAGTTGG
>CAMVEA010000014.1 GCA_947166405.1 uncultured Candidatus Saccharibacteria bacterium | reverse complement strand
TCCGGCTAGATTTTTTACTTCGGCATACTCGCCTGAAAGATAATCTTACGGTAACTTGAATTCTCCAGAACGAAAACTTTATACCCATCTTCACTCCCTTCTGAGCCTCTGACACGCCTAGCATAGTTGTTTAATGAAGCTCCACACCCGCACAAATCTTCTGGTAATTTGTGCCGTAACAATTGCCATTAAGCAAATGTCAACTTCTCCACTAAACACCGAAGCCAACCCGCACCTATCTAACCATACTATACCGATAGTTGCAATCCATAAGCAACTCATAAGCGTGTTAATTTTTTTTCATAAGTACGATAATATAATGACATTCACCCATAGGCGGATGGTTAAACCTATTCTTTAGGATACATAAAATTCAAGTCCAGCATCCAAAAGAACAGGTTTAACCAGGACCCACCCAGGACTAAGTAGCAATAAGCCGAGCATACGCCCTTTGACATTTTCACAATTCCATGATACAATAATCTAACGTAAGCTTCAAGCTAGTACATTACGAAAGAGGTGATATCATGAAGCTTATACTAGGCAAGCACTGCTATCTGCAAAAATTCGATATAGCGTTTTTATTGCACAATAGCGTCATCATCCCGACTAGTTTCAGAGACGAAGTCTTGCAGTGGCAAGATAACTTACGAATTCGCAACACGCGAGACCATTTCACTTTTATTGGTCCATTCGTAAAACCTGAAACCATAGAATGGGTTAACACCCAGAGTTGCATCATCGATTACAACGAATGTGTCCAGCAGCCCATCAAGGCACTAAACAAGCGCATTCGCAAGCAAATCAAAGAGACCAAGCTATACACCAATTCCATCCACGTGATGAGACATAACTGTCTCGATAGTGCAGTCGAAGATCATCTGCGCGCCACCAAGCGCCAAGTGAGAAAAGTCGAGCAAGAAATTGCGAGCCTTGAAATCATGCGTGACCATATGGAAGGGAAAATTGATTTTGACTTCCCCGAAGACTACACGCCACCCACACCTCCTGTCTCTCAAAAAGCGAAGTTATTCGACCGCTTCTTGAGCCACTACAGCATCCCGTAAGGGATGCTGTCTTTCATTGCAACCATAACCCAACTCAAACATAATTCGCTCGCACATCAGCCAAAAGCTATATCGCATTCGCAAACACTACATAGCGATGCGAAGCATCACCATTTCCATAAGACTCACCATAGCAAGTCATCAACGATAAATCATACGGTACCCCATTATAGATGGCTGTCGCCACAGAATACATATAGTCGCCAAAGCCGCCAATCTGCAGCAAACCACTATCGGGGTTCTTCTCAAAAATCTCGGTTTTAACTATCTGATAATTAGTAGTGACACCGCCATAAGTTACTGAGAAAACGCTCCCCGCACCCATATTCGGCAATGCTCCAAATACACCCCAAGAATTATGCCCATACAAAAACCTATCGCCGTACTTATTGACATGATTACCAGCATCGACAACAGTATCGCCTACATCTACAATCTGAATTACACGCCCCGCATATTGGATATTATTTGCAGGTGGTACATAAGCATAGCCTGCAGACGGCGCCCCCACTTGTAAAGTTGCAATTTCTGCAACAGGTTCTGGTTCCGGCAAAGGAATAGTTTCCACCACGCCAGAACTATCCATTCCCGAAAGAGTAAAAGAATCGGAAGCCGTCAAAGTTTCAGGGTTACAAAACACCCCAAAAAGACCAGCAATAATCAAAAATAATAATCGTTTACACATCAATAACTCCATTTATGGTTATGCCTTAATTATAGCACACTTTGACATTTTTGTCAAGATAAGATAGAATTATACTTAAGAACGTATAATAGGAGGTATAAAGATGAGTAAATTCGATGACCAATACATCGACTTATGTAAGCGAATTATTGCTCACGGCGAGAGAATCACCAACTACCAGAGCACTGACACGCGCAAGCAGAGCACAGCCTCAGCCATTCCCGACCATACCGCTCAGGGCAAATCCGCTGCCGCCACTATCCGCTTACCTCATCAAGTCCTCCAATTTGATCTCGAAGCAGAATTCCCCATCCTGACCTCCAAGCGAGTAGCGTTCAAGACCGCTACCCTCGAGATGCTCTGGATTTACCAGCAGGCATCCAACGATGTTCGCTGGCTCCAAGACCGCGGCATCAAAATCTGGAACGAATGGGAAATCGCCGAGGACGGCACCTATCAAGGACGCAACATCAACCAGATTTTCATTAGCAACCACCCCACCGAGCCAAAGCAAGACTTCGCACACACCATCGGTACTGCTTATGGCTGGATCGTAAGCCGATATGACCTCATCGACAATCTCATCGACACCTTGAAGCATAACCCAGGTAACCGTCGCATGGTTCTCTCACTCTGGCAGAACGAATGGCTCGACACAGCCGCTCTTCCCTCTTGCGTCTGGAATTCTCAATGGAATCTCATCAATGGTCGCCTCAACCTCCTAGTCACTTCTCGCTCCTCTGATGTACCGCTCGGGCTACCTTTCAACGTAGTCCAATATGCCGTCCTCTGCCACCTCATCGCCCGTACTATCGGTGCCAAGCCCGGCCAATTCACTTTCATCACCAACGACGCCCACATCTACGAGAATCAGCTCGATGGCATCCGCGAACACATCTCCCGTTACGACTCTGCCATAAAGTCCGGCACTCTGCCACCCGCCCCTAAGCTCTGGCTCAACCCCGACATCACCGATTTTTACGACTTCGACAGCTCACGCGAACTTAAAGATATCCGATTGGAGGATTATGAACACCTCGGTGCCATCAAAATGCCAGTTACAGAGTAAGTATACAACAAACTCATTACTTTTTGGATGCGAATCTGAGTTTTGGCAGTATAAAATGATTTGGATTTTTGAAAATGTATATTCCAGACGACACCGAGAGGTTCGCCCGCAGGGCGGTTCTCTCGGCTGTCCTGCGTATGACATTTTCAAAAATTCAAGTCCCACTGCCAAAAACAGATTCGCACCCAAAAAGCAAGGAGTTTCAACATATGTTTAGCATAATCTCAGCAATTGGCAAAAACAACGAACTCGGCAAAAACAACCAGTTAGTTTTTCATATCAAAGACGACATGAAATTCTTCCGCAACACCACTATGGGCCACAAGATTATCATGGGACATAAAACCTGGGATTCCCTCCCAAGTAAGCTCAAAGGCCGCGAAAACATCGTCATCTCACGCCACGATTTCGAAGGTCCCGATCTCATCATCCACGACATTACCAAATTCATCGCTGAGCACGAATCCACTCCCGAGGAAATTTTCATCATCGGTGGAGGCACGGTTTATTATCAATTCCTTCCCTATGCCAAGCATATTTATCTGACCGAAGTTGACGCATCCGCCCCTGACGCCACCACTTTTTTCCCCGAATTTGACAAATCCAATTACACTCAGGAATTAATTAAGAAAGGTACCGAAAATGGTCTAAACTATACCATCACAAAATACACTAAACTAACAAAGGAGCCAAATGAAAGACCCAGTATTTGATTTAATCAACCAAGAAAAAACCCGGCAAAAAGAAGGCCTAGAATTAATTCCTAGCGAGAACTACGTCAGCGAAACGGTGCTCGAAGCAATGGGAAGTATATTGACCAACAAATATTCCGAAGGCTACCCCAGTTTCCAAGGCATCCCAGGCTGGAAAGAATCCAAAATAGCAACCGAAATATTACCAAATTATCGCTATTACGGAGGTCAAGCCAACATCGACCGCATCGAACGCCTCGCCATCGCCAGAGCCTGCCAACTATTCCACGCCGACCACGCTAATGTACAGCCGCACTCTGGCGCCCAGGCCAACACCGCTGTATATTATGCCTGGCTAAAACCCGGCGACACTGTACTCGGTATGTCGCTACCCGCCGGCGGCCATCTTACCCACGGCGCCAAAGTTACTATGAGCGCCAAAGTCTATAATTTCATCGGCTACGGAGTTACTGATGACGGCGATATTGATTACGACGAGCTCGAATCCCTCGCCCTCGAATACCACCCCAAAATAATTCTCATCGGATACTCTGCATTTATGAAAATCCCAGATTTCGACCGCATAGCCACTATCCGCGACAGAGTCGCCAATGAGTCAGGTCACGAAGTACTGCTTATGGCCGACATGGCCCATGTCGCCGGACTCATTGCCGGCGGTGTTCACGAGAATCCCCTCGACCACGGCTTTGATGTCATGACCACCACTACCCACAAGACCCTCCGCGGCCCTCGTGGTGGCCTAATACTTAGTCGCGGCAAAGTCACTTCACCCCTCAAGCGCCCCGAACATACCCTCGATAACATCCCTACCCTCATCGATCGAGCCGTTTTCCCTGGCACGCAGGGCGGACCACTCGAGCATATCATCGCCGCCAAAGCCGTCGCCTTCGGCGAAGCTGCCCGTCCAGATTTTCAAGAATATGCCAATTCCATCGTCAATAACGCCAAGATTCTCGCGAACGAACTTATCAAGCTCGACTTCATACTCCAAGGCAATGGCACCGACAACCACCTAATTCTTATTGATGTTCAAGAAAGCTTCGGTTTCGATGGCAAACTCTACGAACGCGCTCTCGACATGGTCGGACTAACCCTAAACGCGAACTCCCTCCCTCACGACCAAGCCGCCTTCCGCCCCTCTGGCGTCCGTCTCGGTACCCCTGCTATTACCACCCGTGGTCTCGGTGCCACAGAAATGAAACAACTCGCCCTCTGGATGAAAAAAGTCGCCGACATCTGTATCGAAGCCGGCTCCGAAGAAGACCTAGCCAAATTCTCTGCCGAACTCGATGCTATCCATGACGAAGTCCGCACCCTCGCCCTCAAATTCCCAGTCCCCGGTGTCTAATTAGCTAAGGCGAAAAGTAGGATAGCCAATTCAAATTCTCCAATACATCCCAAAACTATACGAAAATATTGACTTTTAAGCAAAAGTATGATATAATACAGTCAGTGTCCTAAACATGTTCTTTCACAACAGCGACAATAAGGAGGAATTGAAAATGAAAAGGTTATTCACTGTAATGGCGCTCATTTTTGCGCTGACTCTGTCGTTCATCGCCACCACAGCTGAGGCCTCTACGGCCTATTTCTCCGACGTGCCCAGCAACCACTGGGCGCACCAGTATATCCAGTACGCCAGCCAAAACGGACTGGTAAACGGTTACGGGAACGGCACCTTTGGTCCCAATGGGACCCTCACGGAGGCACAGTGTTGCCAGATCGTATACAACGTTCTCGGCAACCAGTACCAGAACAACTACGGCAACCAGTACCAGTACAACTACGGCAACCAGTACCAGTACAACCAAGGATATTCGCAACAGTACCCCCAGTACAACCAGAATTACGGCCAATCTTGGTATTCGCAGGCCGTACAGTTCGTCGAAGCCAATTCTAGCCTGAGGATAGTCCCGGAAAGAAACGCAAGCAGAGCATTAGTCTGCGAAATGGTATACTGTTTCGCCGGTTCACCGACCGGCAACTACAGTTACTGCTTCACAGACTGTGGAAGCCTCTCAAACAACACTCAGGTAGCAATCGCCTATTGCCAGACAACCGGCATAATCAACGGCTACCAGGATTATTCGTTCCGCCCCCACAACGCCCTCACCCGTGCAGAAGGAGCAAAGATTTTCAGTCTTGCCCATCAGCGTGCATGGAGAGGCGGATTCAAGCCAATTCAAATAGAAAGGTTTGAGCCGAAAGAAGCAGTCCAATACGCCGAAGAGCTAGGCCTGACAGCAGAAGTGGAAAGTCAAAACTATCTCAGCCTGTATGTTGAGAATAACCGTAAGTACGTATTCACTTACGGCAACAATCAGTATACTGGATTCGGAAGAGTTTACAGCCCAGAAGAGATGAAAGCCTACATCGCAGGCCTCGCAAACCGATTTTCCACCAAAGAAAAGGCACAGATTGCCTGTCAAGTCACAGGTACTTACGCCAAATCTCTCGGTTGGAGAATAATCGACCTCGGCGAATGGCCGAGTTACGACAATACGCGGGGCCTCTACTGGCACCGGCTCCGCATTGTCAATAGCCGCCAGGACTTCGAATTCCTCTGTGGTGGCAACATTGACGCCAAGGAAGCTTATTGGTACCTCATTGACAGCACCAACGGCTTCCGTGCCATGAACGGTAGAACCGAGGTCCTCGACCTCATCAACCGTTACTCATAAACAATATTTAGGACACTACGCCCCCGCTCATCCGAGCGGGGGTTTCCTTTTCAGATCAAACCCAAGCTTGGCTTGGAGTTTTTTATTTACAACAGAAACACCCCTGCATTTAACGGGGATGTTTCTATAGATTTGCTACAAAAAAACGCCAAACGATATTTGGCTAAGACGTCTTAATATGGTGGAGCGTGCGGGAATCAAACCCGCGACCTCAGCAATGCGAATGCTGCGCTCTATCAGCTGAGCTAACGCCCCATACTGTATATATTATACCACAAAAAATAGCCATTTTGAAGGCTATTTTTTGCTTCTCTTTAACGTTTCGAGAATTGTTCACGTCGTCTTGCGGACCTAAGACCGTATTTCTTTCGCTCTTTTTCTCGTGGATCACGCGAAGTAAATCCAGCCTTCTTTAACATCGGACGCAAATCTGGCGCCTCTAGCACTAAGGCCTTCGAGATAGCAAGTTTAATTGCATCAACTTGCCCAGCTAAACCACCACCTTTTACTAGAATCGTGATATCGTATTCTTTCTGCTTTTCAGCCAATGCTAAAGGATCAGTAATCTCAGCTAAGTAAGTCTTATTGCCAGATAAATATTCTAATGCAGGCTTACCATTGATAGTAATCTCTCCTTTGCCTTGATACAAACGAACAGTAGCCGTAGCCGACTTACGACGACCTAGCCCATAAGTGTATTTTTTCGAATCTGCCATTATTTAATCTCCTTTGGACTCTGCGCCGTATGATCATGCTGTGGTCCATCAAAGACCCGAAGCCTTTTCATTCTATCGGCAGCTAATTTATTCTTCGGAAGCATACCCTTAACAGCCTCACGTATAGCACGAGCAGCGTCTTTTTCAATTACTTCCTCTAGTTTAAGCTCCTTAATTCCACCAGGATAACCACTATGGCGATAATACTTTTTCGCAACCATTTTATTACCAGTTACTACTAAATCTTTAGCATTAATAACCACGACATAATCACCATTATCGATATGTGGAGTGTAAGTTACTTTGCTCTTCCCCATTAGCTTATCAGCAATCACTACTGCTAATTTGCCAAGGGGCATCAAAGAAGCATCGATTACCCACCACTCACGATTTACTTCTGCAGATTTCTGAGAATAAGTCTTCATTATTTATCCTCCTTCTCGGAATTAGCTTTCAAATTACCCGAATTCTCACTGCTCTCTAGCGCATCAAAGCTAATATCATCTACGAAAGAAATCGTACCCATCTCGGCATTATCACCACGTCGATAGCCTGCTCGCTCAATACGTAAATAACCTGAATTACGCTTAATCTGAGGTGCTATTATATCTACAAGAATCGTAGCCGACTCCAGATCGTTCAATCTAGCTATCACCAATCTTCTTGATGCCAAATCACCCCTTTTTGCCATAGTAATCAGCTTTTCCATAGAACGACGAATTTCCTTCGCACGCGCTAAAGTAGTTGTTATTGATTGATATTTAATCAGAGAACACTCTAGGCCCCGGGTAAGCGCCAATCTCTGATCGGTTTTTCGGCCGAATTTTCGACCATGTATCCCATGCCTATGCATATTAAAAATTCAACTCCGTTAACTTTTCTTTTACTTCATCCATCGCCTTCTGTCCAAATCCTTTCAAATCCTTCAGATCAGTCTCTGAAAGCATCACCAAATCTCGAATGGTGCGAATGTCATTGTTAAGAAGTGCGTTGGCTGTACGAGCCGACAAATCAAGCTCTTCAATTGGCAGCAATAATCCAGAGTCATCGTCATCGCTATTGCTTCCAGGTGCCGGCGTAGACTCTAGCCTCGTCTTTCCAGCAAGTGCAGTGTATTGGTTTACTAGGATTGCTGCAGCTTCTTCAAAAGCATCAGCCGGCGTAATCGTACCATCAGTGTCGACCGTCAAAGTAAGCTGTTGCAAATTAGTATCTTGACCTACACGGGTATTCTCTACCTTATAGCGAACTCTAAGCACTGGCGTAAATACAGCATCCACTGCAATCATGTCAGAATGGACCCTATTCTCGCTAGCTTTATCTATTGTCAAATATCCACGCCCAGTTTCCACAATAAAATGCATTTTTAGTGTAAACTTCGGATCATCGATATGGCAAATTGTTTGATTAGGATTTGCAATTTCGACTTCAGCAGGAAGCTTAATGTCACCAGCAACAACTCGCTTATCACCATCTTTTTCAGTCTGCTTATCGCCTCTGATTTCCAAGGTTAATTCCACTGGTGCATCAGTATGTGATTTGAAGCGAATATTTTTTAGATTCAGCATAATATCTACAACATCTTCCCTTACTCCAGGAATAGCAGCATATTCATGCGTCGAACCTTCAATCGAAAACGCCGTAATCGCCGCGCCTTTTATACTCGAAAGGAGCACTCTGCGAAGTGAGTTGCCCAATGTGTTACCATAGCCATAATAAAGCGGGCGAATCACAAACTCTGCACTATTATCACTGAGTTTTTTAACTCCAGCAAGTGTTGCTTCGTGAATGTTTTTTGTTGTCATATTATTTTCTCCTTAACGTGAGTAATACTCAACGATTAGTTGTTCGTTAATGCCAGCTTCTGCCTCTTCTCGTTTCGGCAGACCCAACACCTCGATCTTCATCTTCTTCGCGTCGACCTTCATCCATGAAAGCGGGCTAGTGTTCGCTGCACCCATGATATTCGGAAGATTCTTGAAGTATTCAGATTTTGCTGATTTTGGACGAACCTCTAGAACATCACCCGGGTTCAAGCGAATCGACGGAATATCGACTCTACGACCGTTCAATAGAAAATGTCCATGTGAGACCAATTGACGTGCTTGTCGACGAGTCAATGCAAAACCAGCACGATACACTACATTGTCAGCTCTCCGCTCTAGGAACTCCAAGAGTTTCTCGCCAGTCAAGCCTTCAGCCGTCACAGCCTCTTTCATTAATTTTGCGAATTGTTTCTCAAGCAGACCATACATTCGACGTACTTTTTGTTTTTCACGAAGCTGCGTCAAATACAAACTGCCTCCACGCACACGCTTATCGCCATGCTCTCCAGGAATACCTGACTTTTTAGCCATTACCTTATGAGCTTTAGGTGCAAGAGCATAACCTTCACGGCGACTCTGCTTTACAATTGGTGAATGATCTCTAGCCATTATGGTTTCCTTTCTCCCTTAGGTCGCACGCCACCATGCTGAATCGGGGTAACATCTGTAATACCGTCAATTTTGATGCCAACTGTCGAAATAGCTCGAATCGCAGCATCACGCCCCAAGCCAATTCCAGACACGAAAACATCTACAGAGTTAAGCGCATGATTCTTCTTAGCTAAATCCAAAGCTTTTTCCGAAGCAACGCCAGCTGCAAAAGCTGTACCCTTTTTCGAACCACGAAAACCATTTGCGCCAGCACTGGATGCGGTCAATACAGCACCAGTCTTATCAGTAACACTAATGATAGTATTATTAAAGGTAGCTTGAATATGAACCTGTCCAGAGTTAACAATTCTTTTGCCTTTTTTGCCCGCTTTAGTTTTTGGAGTTACCTGAACATCAGCAACATCCGGTGAAGCAACTGAAGTGGCTGTCTTTTTTTCATCTTCTGCCATATTTACTCCTTAAGTCTTACTTGCCGCCTTAGGTTGCGCACCACCGACCGCGATCGCCTTACCCTTACGAGTACGTGCATTCGTACGAGTACGTTGGCCGTTGACTGGTAATTTAGCCTTGTGGCGGATACCTTTATAAGAGTTGATATCCTTTAAACGTTTAATATTGTTGCTCACGAGGCGCCTCAAATCACCTTCAACATGATATTTCGCGGAAATAATGTCGTTGATTTTTTGTTCGTCAGCCTCGGTGAGATCTTTCACCCGAGTGGTAGGCTCGATTTTAGCCTCCGCAAGGATTTTCTTTGAAGTCGTTCTACCAATCCCATAAACATAAGTAAGGGCAATCCAAACTTGTTTATCGGAAGGGATAACAACACTAGCTATTCTAGCCATACTTTTAACCCTGCCTTTGCTTATTCTTAGGTTTTTTCTTATTGATAACACGCAGTACACCTTTCCGGCGCACAATTATGTCATCAGGCGAAATTTTTTTAACACTTGCACGTACCTTCATTGTGTTAAAAATCCTTTCCTTTAATGTTGTATTCGTGCTAGATATAATGAACAAATCACTAAATACTTTTGCAATTAGTATTTAGCAACCCAAACACCACATGCCACACTCTTGACAACAGTTGATATTAATCTTTGAGCCGAAAGCTGATTCTGCCCTTTGTAAGATCATAAGGGGTTAACTCAACCTCAACTCTGTCACCGGGGACGAGACGAATATAGTTCTTTCGCATCTTCCCACTCATATGGGCGACAATAATATGACCATTCTCGAGTTCAACCCGAAACTGGGTATTAGGCAATGCCTCAACGACACTACCAGTGAGTTTAATCACTTCCTTTTGACTAGCCATAAATTACTCTACAATTATACTACAAAACAAAAACAAAGTAAAGAACTTTTTGTATCATTTTTTTGCCGAACTAACAGACAAAGCCTATTTGCTTATTCATTAATAATGGTAGCTCGCACAAATTGACGAGACAAATAGGTACGCTGTTGTTGCGACCATTCGCCAGTACAAGAAATCAAAGTCACAGACTCCACGCCAGGAACAGGCGAAGCCACAGCAACCGCCATATAAGAATTAGAGTCGCTCAGTGATATCGCTTTATTCTCGACTACTTTATACTTAAATACTCGACCATCACCCCGCTCAACAACAATTACATCACCCTCGACAAGATCTGGCAAAGTCTTAAACACGCCATGCACATGTGGACCACCATTGTGTCCGTCTATTACCATAGTGCCACCCTGACCAGGCTTGCCAGACTCAACATACCAACCCACATCAAATATATTATTAGGAGTTCCCAACTCCCCTTTTTCGTTAATCCCCATCGGCAATATGCGTGCATTCTTAACGCCAAGCCTCTCAACCGACAAATATCTTGGTCGATCAGGCTCTACTGTATATTCTTGCTTTTCTTCTTTCGTGGGCTCAACTTCAATCAATTCTTCCTCTGGCTCTTCTTCAACTTCAATCACTTCTCGCTCACTACCGTCTTTCTCAGCATAATAACTTGATTCAAAAGTCACTACACGCACAAAGAACACCAAGAATATAATCCCAACCACAGTCCAGATTGCCCACTTGATTATTCTTCTATAACCACTAATCTTCAGACTCATTTCTAAAATCGTCGTACGTTATCATAAGTGCGCGAGAATCAATCGACCGTAGATTCTCCAAAGCCACCGTCACTACGATAAGAAGCCCAGTACCCGAGATAGATAAACCAATCGGCGCACCAGTTACAACTATAAATATATAATCCGTTATGAAAGGCAACATTGCCACTAACCCAAGTGCCAAAGCACCAAACAAGTCCAATCTAGTCACTACCTTCGACAAATACTTAGAAGTCGCAATTCCAGGACGCACCCCCTCAATGAATCCACCTTGCTTCTGTAGATTATCAGCAATTTCTTTTGTATTAAATATAATAGAAGTATAGAAATAAGTAAACAAGAACACGAGCAAGAAATACATCGCTGGATATACAAACCACTGACCAGTAATTCCATTAGGATACATCGCAGCAAAATTATTTGCACTAGGCGCCGAGAATACAGATGTAAGCATTGCACCAAATTCATTTCCAGAATCAAAAGTAGTAATTACTTGACCAATCAAAGCAGGCAAAGACAAGAATGCGGTCGCAAAAATCACCGGAATCACGCCAGCAGCAATCATCTTAATCGGAAGTATAGACTTAATACCACCATATGACGAATTCCCATGTACACGCTTCGCATAATTAATTGTGATAATACGCTGTGCTTCATTCAACTTCACCAAGAAATAAATCACAATCAACATAGCAATAGAAAATCCGAGCACAATCCAGAACGTTACAGGATTAACAGGAAGCTCAAACCAACCAAACAAACTAAGCGACCCTTGGCTCGTATCGAACAGTGATGCGCCCAAAGAAGCCATAGTTGTCGGAAGCTGAGAAATAATAGAAGCGAAAATCAATGTCGAAATACCATTTCCTACACCTTGTTCAGTAATCAATTCACCCATCCACATTAGAATTATAGAACCAGCCGTCATCGCAGTAACCGACAAAGCCCAGTCGCCCATCGTAGGTGTAAAATCTGTTGCAAGGTTCGCAGATAGAGTTGAGTGATATAGAATAAAAATATACGCAATTGATTGGATAATCGCTAATGGAACAGTAAGGATACGAGTCCATTGATTAATCTTACGCCGTCCGGATTCACCATCATTGGATAACTCTTCAAGACGTGGTATCGCCTTAGTCAAAAGCTGTACGACAATCGAGCCAGTAATGTATGGTGACAAACCCACCAAAATAATACTGAATGATGCCAAGCCTCCACCCGAAATCAAATTGAGAAAATTCGAAAAATCGGACTTTTCCATTAAATTTGATACCGCTTCTTTAAAAGTAGAAGCATCACCCATCGGCACAGGAATCTGAGCCAATAAACGATATGCCACTATGATACCCAAAATAGCCATCACGCGCTTCAGCATATCTTTGTTCTTTAGAGATTTAAAAATTGTCTTGAAATGCATAATACCTCTTATATAATATATATACTATATCACACTTTAAAAAAATATGGAACCCCAAAACCCACAAAACCTTACAAAAACCTATATAGTTTTATTGAAAATCACCTAGTTCCACCAGACGCCATCAATAATCAGCTTCATCAAAGCTCAACCACGCCAGACCAAAAACTCCCCACTATACATAACACATGGGGAGTTTTGGATCTACCGACCAATATAAGTTCTATTAATCGTATCGCAAAAGAACCTTTACTTTACAGATTTTCCAAATCTGCTTCGGTAGGCACCTTAGAATCTGACGTCTCAAAATCCGACAATGGCACCACGCCAGTTCCAACCGGAATCTTGCGACCAATAATCACGTTCTCCTTCAAGCCCTTTAGCCGATCTATACGACCATTAATCGCGGCATTAATTAGCACACGAGTTGTATCCTGGAAGGACGCTGCCGACAAGAATGAATCTGAGAATATCGAAACCTTAGTAATTCCAAGCAACAAATTAGTATAAGTCGCAGGGGTCTTACCTTCCGCCTCCAACTCTCGATTCGCAATCTCTACAGCCGATTTAGAAGTAATGTCACCCGACACAAAATCTGAATCACCAGGATCATTTACTTGTACGCGTGAGAACATTTGCCGTACCAAAATCTCAAGATGTTTAGGCGATATTTCATGTCCCTGCGCCGCATACACATTCAACACATCATTCATAATGTAACGCTCTGTTTCCTCTACGCCCTTATACTTCAGCAAATCTTGTAAGTTCAAAGAACCAGTAGTCAACCTGTCTCCTGCCCGAACGGCATCGTTTGATTTTACTACTAACTCTGCATCACCAGGTATTTCAATTCGCACTGGTGCCGAAGCAGCTGCCACCAAGATAATGGCATCTTTCACCAATTCCACCACAGCATCAAATGGCGCCTTAACAGCAGGATTATTGCCACTTTTTCTTACCAAAGTAGCACCACTCTTTACTGACTCGCCATCCTTCACCACCGCCTTCCTGGAACCAATCTCAATTCGCTCAACTGTTCCAGACTGAGGAGTTACTTGTACCACATAGTGATTATTATCCTCCCAAATCTCTACTACACCATCAATCGGCGAAACATAAGCTTGGCCCTTAGGATTACGTGCTTCAAGCAACTCTTCGACACGTGGAAGACCTCTAGCAATTGCGCCAGAACCAGCCACACCAGAACCATGTTTCGTATCAAGCGTTAGCTGCGTACCAGGTTCACCAAGTGACTGCGCCGCAATCACGCCTACTGGCTCATGCGCAGCTACAAGTTCCCTAGTCGCCATATCAATGCCATAAGCCTTTCGTGGAATTCCATCCACAGCCGTAGTTGACAAGATAGACTGAATCTTGACTGCATCGATGTTTTCGTCTTCTTCAATCTGCTCAGCTATTTCCTTAGTAATCAGCTGATCAGCTTCTAGATAACCAGGCACAGGCTCCGCAGTATAACGTCCATTTATTCTAGCGCTGAAAGAAATACCAGAAGCTTCAGTTTCAGAACGATAAACCATAAATCCAGGATCATCAGCTTCTTCGTCGGTAGTAAACACATCTTGCGACACATCAACAAGACGACGCGTCAGATAACCAGAATCTGCCGTACGAAGCGCCGTAGAAACTTGCCCTTGACGAGCACCTCGAGTAGCAATAAATGATTCAAGAGTATTGAGTCCTTTCTTATAAGAAGACTTCACTGGCAGCTCTATTTCATTATTGTTGATATCCACCATAATACCAATCTCGGCCGATGCCAACTTGATGTTTGAAATATTACCACGAGCGCCAGAGTTAACCATCACAGCAATATCTGTATCCATCTCTGACAACTTCGATGACAAGAATTCTGAAATCTTCTTATCAATCTCACGCCAGTTAGCAATCGTCAATTTATAGCGTTCGTCGTCAGTCACTAATCCATCATTAAACTGTTGCTGAATAAGTGCAGTCTTCGCATCGCCTTCCGCAATGAAATCATCAATTTCATCATAGGTAGGATAATCATCCTTAGCCGTCGAAATTGAAGCAATCGTCTCATATTCAAACGCCAAATCCTTCAAATCATCCGCCGTCTTCACCATAACTTCCGAACCATATAAATCAAATATATCCGCCATCACTTTAGACAAATGCTTCTTAGTCTGAACCGAATTATCATAAGGATAATCTTTCGGTAGTATTTCGTTAAATATCACACGGCCAAGAGTAGTGTCACGAATCTCTTTTTTGGCAAACACACGAATTGGAGTCTGTAATGCGATTATACCTTGATCGTAAGCCATTTCCGCCTCATATACACTTGAGAAAGCCCTCGGTTCATCAGTGTCGGTTCCAGGCTTATCATAAGTCAAATAATATGCACCCAGCACTACGTCTTGATAAATAGCAAGTACTGGCGAACCATCAGCTGGCTTCAGTAGGTTCTTCTTTGCCGACATTAATTCCCTGGCCTCAGCCTGAGCCGCATCGCTAAGCGGTAAATGCACAGCCATCTGGTCACCATCATAGTCAGCATTGAAACCAGAAGCTACCAACGGATGTAGTTTAATAGCTTTACCATCAATTAACCGCGGCTGAAAAGCCTGTACCGAAAGTCTGTGTAGCGACGGAGCACGATTTAGTAGAACATACTTTCCTTGAATCACTTCATCCAATGCATCCCACACTACAGTTTCTTTTGATTCAATCAATCTCGAAGCAGCACGAATGTTATTCGCGAATTCATTACTAATCAGCCAAGAAATCACAAAGGGCTTAAACAGCTCCAGTGCCATTTGTTTTGGCAAACCACATTCGTGAAGTTTCAATTCCGGACCTACCACAATCACTGAACGCCCAGAATAATCTACACGCTTACCAAGCAAATTCTGGCGAAATCGTCCCTGCTTACCCTTAAGTAAATCAGATAACGATTTTAGTTTCCTGCGACCATTCGTAGTATTAGCACCCCTTGCTCCATGCGCAGCCGAATTATCGATCAATGCATCGACCGCCTCTTGAAGCATACGCATCTCATTTCGGCAAATTACTTCAGGAGCATTTAAGTCAATCAGTTTCTTCAAACGATTATTACGATTAATTACCCTTCGGTACAAATCATTAAGATCAGACGTCGCAAAACGACCACCAGGCAGAGCAATCATCGGACGCAAATCAGGAGGAATAACAGGAATAACTGTAAGAATTAAGTCTTCAGGACGAATCTCGGCTGCTTGCATTCCTTCAAGAGTTTTTAAGCGCTTTTGGATTTTCTTCTCTTTTTGCCCTTTCGCTTCCTCTTCTTCTTTATGTAGCTCTTCGATCAACTTATCTAAATCTATCTCGTCAAGCATTTTCTTAATCGCAGAAGCACCCATTTCAACTGAAATCAAATCTTCATATTCTTCTGGTAAATTGCGGTAATCCAATTCTGAAATCACATTGCCTTTTTTAAATGATTCAAGCATTGATTTACGAGAAGCATAATCAGCATCCAAATCTTGCAATTCTTTTGCTTGTTCGTCTGCAAGTGCTACTACATTTGCGTTTGGTTCTTTTGCAATTTTTTCGTAACGCAAACGAATTGCTTCACGCGCAGCGCTAGTCTGCCCTTCGAGAGCCTCCAACTGTTTCGCAACTTCATCTTCCTTAGCATCAGTAATCAAATATGTAGCAAAATATACAACACGCTCGATGTTCTTCACTGTCATGTCTAGCAGCAAAGACAACGCCGACGGGACACCACGCATAAACCAAATGTGTGCTACAGGAGCCGCTAAAGCAATATGCCCCATACGTTCCCTACGGGTAATCGACTTTGTAACCAAATTACCCTCTTTGTCTACAGCCGCTTCACGCGAACGCACCCCCTTCAGCTTTGAATCATGCGGATTGATATCTTTTGTGGGTCCAAAGATTTTTTCACAAAACAAACCATCGCGCTCAGGCTTCTGAGTACGATAATTGATCGTCTCAGGCTTAGTGACTTCACCATAGCTCCAATTTAATATATCATCCCTACTAGCTACAGATAGCCTAATTGAGTCAAAATCCGAAGCGCTAATAAAATTATCCATCCACGCCATACTAGAACTCCTCTCCGAGGTCGACTGTACCATCTTCTTCATCGACATCCATTATTTCTATTCCTTCGTCCGCCATTATTGCCTCGGCTTCCGACTCGTCCAAGTCAAGAATCTGCGGCTCAGTTTCTTTTTTATGCTGATCATAGATGGACTGATCATCTTTATCTTTTTCAATTTCCTTAGAGGTCCGTTCAATCACGTCACCAGCATCTGCTGATTCATCATGGTCTAAGAGGTCGACCTTCAACCCCAATCCCTGCAATTCCTTCACCAACACATTGAAGCCTTCTGGCAACTTCGGACCTTCAATTGGTTCATGTTTAATGATTGCCTCGTATGCTTTGGCACGACCATACACATCATCCGACTTGATTGTCAACATCTCCTGCAACGTAGTAGCAGCACCATAGGCCTCAAGAGCCCATACCTCCATTTCTCCAAACCTCTGACCACCATTTTGTGCCTTACCACCAAGTGGCTGCTGGGTAACCATCGTATAAGGTCCCGTCGAACGTGCATGAATCTTATCTTCCACCATATGATGAAGCTTCAACATATGCATCACACCCACAGAAGTACGCTCGTTAAACGGCTCGCCAGTCAATCCATCATATAGCTGCACTCTACCATCACGTTCAAAGCCAGCCTTCTCAAGCTCATCTGAAATCACTTCGTCAGGCACACCATTAAATGACGGCGTCGCTACTTTATACCCCAGAGCTCTTGCTGCCATTCCAAGGTGAGTCTCAAACAACTGCCCTAGATTCATACGGCTCGGTACACCCATCGGGCTAAGCACAATGTCAATCGGTGTACCATCTGCCATAAATGGCATATCTTCCACCGGAAGTACTCTTGAAACCACGCCTTTATTACCATGTCGCCCAGCCAGCTTATCTCCTACGCCAATCTTTCGCATTTCTGCTACAAATATTTTAATCTGCATAATCACGCCAGCCTTCAAATCATGACCTTGCTCTCTGGTATAGACACGTACATCGACAACTTTACCAGTAGTAGAACCATTCATTCTTACTGAAGTATCACGAACATCTTTAGCCTTTTCGCCAAAGATAGCACGGAGCAGTCGCTCCTCAGAGCTTAGCTCCTGCTCACCTTTAGGTGTAATTTTACCAACCAAGATATCGCCATTCGACACCTCTGAACCAACCGTCACAATACCATCTTCGCCAAGATGTCTCAAAGAATGTTCTGACACATTAGGAATATCACGCGTAACTTGCTCTGGCCCAAGCTTTGTCTCTCTAACCTCTACATCAAAATCCTTAATATTAATCGAAGTCAAAGTATCATCTTCTACTAGCTTATTAGATATAACGATAGCATCATCCATATTATAACCACGCCACGGCATGAATGCTACAAGCAAATCACGTCCGAGCGCCAACTCTCCATCATTAATTGACGCACCTTCAATTAAAGTGTCACCCTTATGCACTTTCTGTCCACGCGCCACTGCGCAACGTTGGTTATAACATCTATCATCATTAGTCTTTTCAAAATGCTGCAACCTATACTCGCGATCTCCACCCTTATCGTACGTTACAATTACTGATTCGCCATCAGCTTTCTTTACTACACCCGTACCTGAAGCCATCACGAGCTGTGAAGTGTTCTTAGCAACTTCACGCTCAATACCAGTTCCAACAATTGGATTATCTTGCCTCAGTAAGGGCACCGCCTGCTTCTGCATAGCGCAAGCCATGAGTGATCTATCAACACGGTTCTTTTCTACAAATGGAATTAAGCTTGCCGATACACCCAAAATCTCCTTGTGTGCTGCATCAATATGAGTCACCTTCGATGCTTCAACTTGAGACGGTGCACCATGCACTCTAGCCGAAACCCAATCTTCTACGAATTTACGGTCTTTATCGAGCTTCACAGAAGCATCAGCAATCACCATATCATTCTCAGTATCTGCATCCATATACACTATTTCATCAGTAACTTTGCCATCCTTTACTACAAGATATGGCGCTTCAATAAAGCCATACTCATTTATTCGAGCATAAGTAGCAAAGTTCAATACCAAGCCTACGTTACCACCTTCTGGCGTCTCGACTGTACAAATACGACCATAATGCGTCGGATGCGCATCTCGCACATCAAATCCTGCGCGTTCCCTAGTAAGCCCACCGGGCCCCATAGAACTTAGACGTCGCTTATGAGCTAATTCTGAAAATGGATTAACTTCGTCCATCAATTGCGAAAGTTGAGAAGTTGCAAAGAACTCCTTCACAGCCGCAACTACTGGACGAGAATTAAGTAGTTGCGATGGCGTTACTTCATCTGCGCTCGCCATTGACATCCTGTCAAGAATATTGCGCTGCAATCTAAGCATACCCAAGCGAAACTGGCGCTGCACCAACTCACCAACTAGCTTTACACGGCGATTACTCAACGAATCAATATCATCAGGAGCCTCTTGTGTATTATTCAGGCGAATAATCTCCGACACGATAGCCACCACGTCCTTCATCTGCAAAGTTCTAAACTCAGGCTTGTTTGGCGTATCGAAGCCAAGTCGTCGATTAATCTTAAATCTACCAACATTCGAATAGTCATAGCGCTTTGGATCAAAGAACATTCGTTCGATCATTGATTTAGCATTTTCTACAGTCGCCAAATCACCAGGGCGCAATCGACGATACACTTCAAGCAAAGCCTCGCCCTGACTAGAAGTCGTATCCTTGTCAAGTGTGCTTTCAATATACTTTCTGTCACCATTGTCAATATCTGCAAATGCTGCAACAATCTCAGACTTATTCATTCCCAAAGCACGCAAAAACGTCGTCACCGGAATCTTACGACGCCTGTCGATCTTGACATTAATCGAACCATTAGCTGCCGTCTCAAACTCTAGCCAAGCTCCACGTCCAGGGATTACTTTGGCACCATAATAACGCCTCATTCCGATAGTCTCAGCATTAAAGAAAACTCCAGCCGAACGAATCAATTGCGACACTATCACACGTTCTGTTCCATTAATGATAAAAGTCGCTCGTTCGGTCATCCACGGATAATCTCCAAAATAAATGTCCTGTTCTTTTTTCTCACCCGTAACTTTATTCTCGAGCTCAACTATTACATGAAGTGGAGCTTCATACGTAGCTAAATTATACTTTGCTTCATGTTCAGATTCTTTTGGATCTTTGAAATAATAATCCTTAAACCTGAGTGACATTTTCTTGCCAGTATAATCATCGATTGGATTAAGCTCAGCAAAAACCTCACGCAGACCATTATCGACAAAATCGTCCCACGAATCCTTTTGATGCTGAGTCAAATCAGGAATCGGAAGAGCCGTATCGCCTTCAGTGAAAAATACCCTTTCACTAGTCTTCTGCTTTGTAGCCATTCTACCTCTTTTTCTATTAGTGTTATTAATCTTTTTTGGCAACCATACAGACAAAGCTAACTCCAAGCTCAAGCCATACGATTACCTCAGCGCCGAAGATTACTGCTTCATTTCCCCCTGGAGCTCGCCAAACCCCATAAGTTACAAAAACAAAGCACACTACTTCTTATACGTAAGTATAACATACATCAAAAATTATATCAATACCAAAAATCACCTTTCAACGGAAAAGGTGATTTCTGAGCATAGATAAGCTCTCAACTTTTGTTTTTATACTGTAAGCAAACTCGCAGTTAGT
>CAMVEA010000013.1 GCA_947166405.1 uncultured Candidatus Saccharibacteria bacterium | reverse complement strand
CTTGGGCGAGTGAGCCGTCAGAATTGCCAGTGGCGGTGTTATCTAGGCGCATGTTTTCAATCATCCAGCATTTACCGTCTGCAAGTTTGGCGATGGCGTATGTATTGTTGTCGCGTTGGTCAGTAAGAGCGGAGACGGAGGAGAGGTTAGCAGTGCCGTCTATTGGGGCGGTAGTGAGAGAGTTACATACGCTGGCGACTTTAGTTGAGTCTTGGAGATTACCTTGGCTCTTAACCCATACAGCGTAGAGGGAGAGACCTGGGTTAGTTCCGGTATAGTCAGCAGTGTTTAGCGTGATGGTTTCCATTGGACCGTAGAACTTAGCTTCTGGATTAGTAGCATAGTCAAACTTATCACTCCAGCCAGCGAAGCCATAGCCAGTACGGCTGAAGTTACTTGGGAGGAGGGTTACGGAGGAAGATACATTTTGAGTATTCATAGTACCTTCATAATCTGATACGTTAGCAAAGTAACAAATCTTACTTGTCGTGCAAGACTGTGGTTGTGATGGTGCTTCCGTATGTGGATGTACTAATGTGTATTTGACCTTACCAGTATACGTATCAGCTACTTGGGTTGGAGAGATATAGGCGGCGTATGTAGTGGATAGTACTGAGCCGAGTGTTTGGTCAGTGGTTGAAGTATAGTTAGCTACCTTGGTATAAGTGTTCGGTATTACATTGTAGTTATCATAACCATTCTCAATAGTGAGTGCTGTAGGATTATAACTCTTAGTATCGTCAGTTTCTTTGATAAGCTTCATTGCCCAGCTTGATGTATCTCCACTCGTGGTGGTGTTTGTAGCGATCTTTTGGCCGTTTGTAACACCAATCAGTTTAGTGTGGTCCTCACCATCATACTTATCGCCAGTGAAGCCTATAGCATAGATAGCATAGCCGTTATTGTCATTACAGAAGGTAGCAATCTTGGTCTTGCCAATACCATTTGGGAAGTAATCACTACTACCAGAATATATGCCATTTGGAATGGAAGCAGAATGTTCAGATTCTACTGTAGCCGTCATAGAACAAGAAGCAGGTACAGTAACAGAAGCAGTATCAGTAATGTCAGTAATGTCTTCTGCTTCCACTCGTACTGAACTAGCCACAGCTCCAGTAATGATTGTAGTAAGCATTAATGCACTAGTTATAGTGATATCTAAATGTCTGACCATTTTACCTCCGTAATAATGCTATTCATAAGTATATTATACATCATTTTGCCATAATGCAAGTGATTTTAATGGTTTTTCTGGAAAATTCGTATCGCCGTAAAGATCTCGATTAAGAGAAGATGTCGAAGAAAAAAATCTAGTCGGTAAAACCAACTAGACCAACCAACCGGAGTATAGTTTCTAGCGCTATGCTCCTTATGATTAAAATTATATATAATAATTCCTAATAAGTCAACACAACGACACCTCTTTTTACATGTAAAACGTATTAGAACAACAATTTTATTGAATTTTTCTCGTTGGATAATAATTATTGTTACCGAAATTACGGTGAGCGGTGTGATATAATGGGAATATGAAGATTCTATGGACAGATGGTAGTGCGGTGCCAAATCCTGGAAGGGGTGGGTATGCTGTAATAATGGAGCGAGAGGGCGGATTGGGGGAGCCAGTGGTGTTGGGGCGTGAAGAAGATTCGACCAACATACGGATGGAAGGAAAGGCGATAATTGCAGCGATACGGTATGCTGGCGAGGAGGGGTGTGAAATACACTCTGATTCGGAATTCTGGATTAATGTACTGACAAAATGGGCGGACAGTTGGAAGGCTCGGGGGTGGCGGAAGTCGCGTGGCGAGATTCAGAACCTAGATATAGTGAAAGAACTATACGAACTATACCATAAATATCCCGTAAAGTTAGTGTGGGTGCGGGGGCATGTGGGCACTGTGCTAAATGAAATGGCGGATGAGTGGGCGAACAAGGCACGTGAGGGCGCTGAGCTGTAAGGTAGTTCTAGTTGAATTTAAGGATTTTTGATTGTGGTTTTTAAATAGCGTGGTATAATTATGGTTAAGAGTTGTAGATTGCGTGATGAAAACATGGTTGATAATTGCAGATTGCGTGATGATAACAGCGGTGAAAATGCTAATACTTAGTTATAGTAATTAACCTAAACAAAGGAGCGTAAAATGAAGCGTAAAATCACAGAAAAATTAAAGGAATGGAAGCGCGAATCGAATGGTAAAACCGCAGCATTGATTACTGGGGCGAGGCGTGTGGGAAAGAGTTATTCGGTTGAGGAGTTTGCAAAATCAGAATATAAGAGTAGTTTGACGATTAATTTTGCGGATGCAGATGAGCAACTGAAGGAATTGTTTGTGCATGCGCCACAGGATTTGGATTCGTTTTTTGTGATGCTTCAAGGGTATTATGGTGTAGAATTGGCGCCCGGAAATAGCTTAATAGTGTTTGACGAAGTGCAACGTTTACCGAAGGCGCGTGAGATGATTAAGCGATTGGTGGCAGATGGGCGCTATCATTACATCGAGACTGGCTCACTGCTCTCAATTCGTAAGAATACTCAGGATATCTTGATTCCTTCGGAGGAGCGAGAATTCAAAATGGTTCCAATGGATTTTGAGGAGTTTCTGTGGGCGATTGGTGAGGTTCAGGCCTACGAGGCGGTGAAATACGCGTATGAAAATATGAAGCCGTTGGGGCAGTCTCTGCATCGTAAGCTTATAACTTTGTTCCGGCAATATATGATTGTTGGGGGTATGCCGCAGGCGGTGGAGGAATATGTCGAGTCACGTAACTTTAAAAATGTGGATAGGATTAAGCGTGACATTTTGAAGCTTTATCGTGACGACATATATAAGCATGGAGGAGATGATGCGCCCAAGATTGAACAAATATATAACGAGATACCGGCGCAACTAGCACAGGTAAACAAGAGATTTATGTTTAGTAACTTATCAGAAAGTGCAAGATATAGAGAATACGCGGAGGCTCTAATATGGTTGGTGGAATCTCGGATGGTTAACTTGTGCTACAATACGACGGAGCCTTCTGTGGGACTTACGACTCGTAAGGACATGGCAGCGTTTAAGTGTTACCAGGCTGATACTGGGCTGTTGATTTCACAAACGTTTAGTGAGAAATCACTGGCTAGGGAGGAAATATATCGCAAGCTCTTGTTTGATAAGCTAGAGTTCAATAAAGGTATGATTGCTGAGAATATAATAGGTCAGATGCTGGTGGCGGCTAGTCATCCGTTATTCTATTACTATAGTACCGAAGACGGTAAAACGGAGATTGATTTTCTGCTTGTCAAAGATGAAATTACCTCTCGTCATAATATCTTGCCGATTGAAGTAAAATCTGGTGATGCGAAGCGTACAGTGTCACTCGATAAATATCGTAACAAATTTAGCAATCAAGTGGGGATGGCGTATGTTTTACACGATGGCGATATCAAGAGTGATGACAGGGTAACTTATTTGCCGCTATATATGGCTGGATTGTTATAGTTGCTTAATGCGCGAATCAGCCCAAACATCAAAAAGCCTCTCCCCACCGAGAGGCCCCTTCACTATATTACTTAATTATCTCATCAATAATCCCATATTCCTTCGCTTCCTCTGCACTCATCCAGTTGTCGCGATCCATATCCTTCTCTACTTGCTTCAAGTCCTTTCCTGTATTCTTCGCAAATATCTCCGCCAAGCGCTTCTTTAGGAATATCCCCTCGCGCAGCATTATCTCCTGATCGGTAATTTTCCCTTCCGTACCAGACGATGGCTGATGTATCATAATCCGTGCATTCGGCAAACAATACCTCTTACCCTTCGCACCAGATGACAGCAGCATCGCCCCCATCGACGCTTGCAATCCAATCCCAATCGTCTCCACATCCGGCTCAATATAATTCATCGTATCAATAATCGCAAGCCCATCATACACCGACCCACCAGGCGAATTAATATATAGCTTTATTGGTTTCTTCGAATCTTCATGCGCAAGATAAAGTAGCTGCGCAATCACTAAGTTCGCCGTATGCGAATTTACGTCCTCTCCGAGAAACACAATCCGATCATTTAAGAGCCTCGAATAAATATCATATGCTCTCTCCCCCTTATTTGTCTCTTCTACCACTGTAGGTACTAGATAATTTTTTGTCATAATCACTCCTTTCTAATTATTATTGATAATCATTTATATGGACGGGTGGCTGAACTTGTTTTTTCGTGAGCATAAAATGATTTGAAATTTTAACACGTATATTCCTGACGACGCCGAGAAAGTTGCCCGTCAGGGCAATCTTTCCCGGACGTCCAGTGTATGACGTGCTTAAAATTTCAAGTCCAGCGAACGAAATAACCAAGTTCAGTCAAACCCGTCAATTATTGGTTAATCCAATGGTTTGTTAATGTATTTCAAGTCCAGCTGTTAGAAAAATCATATGCAGCCAATCCAAGTCAATCTTTAACCAACTTAAGCTTTTTATTAATGTACTTCAACGTCGGAATGTCACCCTTCACGAGTTTACCCGCAATAATATCTTCCGACAGCAACGACTCCACTTCGTCCTCAATCTTCCGCCTGAGCGGCCGCGCCCCGTTCTTCGGGTCATAACCCTCAGCAATCAGATAATCTTTCGCCTTCTCATCGACTTTAAGTCCAATGCCTTTTGTCGCCAGCCTCTTTTTCAGGTCATTTATCAGATTATCAAATATCCTCTCAACATTCTTTCGAGTCAAAGCATGGAATACCTGAATCGAATCCAGCCGATTAATCAGTTCCGGCCGCATCACTTTCTTTAAGGCTTTCATCGCATACGCCTTGTTTTCCTCGTATTCTTGCTCGAGCGCCTTCTTGTCCTTCGCTGTCTTCGCCGTAAACCCGAGTTCCGACTCACGGTACATATCCGCCGACCCAAGGTTCGATGTAAGTATCACAATCGTATTATTAAACTTGACTTTATTACCCTGCCCGTCTGTCAATATCCCATCTTCCAATATCTGAAGCAGAAGATTAAACACATCTGGATGCGCTTTTTCGATCTCATCGAATAGTATCACCGAGTAGGGTTTTCTCCTCACGGCCTCAGTCAGCTTACCACCATCATCATAACCAATGTATCCCGCTGGCGCCCCCACCAACCTCGACACGTTATGCTTCTCGCCGAATTCCGACATATCGATTTTTACAAGCGCGTTCTCACCACCAAACACCTCGCGTGCGATTACTCGCGCCAACTCTGTCTTACCCACACCAGTCGGCCCCATAAATAGAAACGAACCAATCGGCCTGCGCGAATCAGTAATCCCAGACCGACCCCTCCGAATCGCCTTCGCCACTGCCGCCACCGCCTCATCTTGTCCAATAATTGACTTCTTCAGCTCATCCTCAAGTCCTAGCAGCATCTTCATCTCCGACCCATGCACTTTCGATACTGGTATGCCAGTCTTGAGCGACACAGCCGTTGCCAAATTCTCCTCAGTCAACGTCGGAGTCTCGTTTTCTTTTGCTCCAGATTTCTCAAGCTTCTTGATATCCTTCTTGAGCCTCTCCGCCTCGGTCTTGTACTCTGCAGCCTTTTCGTAATCCTCAGCCTCCGCCGCCTCTTCAATCTTTTTCTCGAGTGTAGTCAGCTCAATCTTCATTTTCTTGTACTTACCTCCGCCCTTCTTATCCGCAGCCACCTTCGCAATCGCCGAGGCCTCATCGATAATATCAATCACCTTATCCGGCATAAACCGATCATTAATATATCTCTGCCCCATCGTAATCGCCGTCTCGATACACGAATCCGGAATCACCACCCCGTGATGCTTCTCGTAGTGCCCTTTAATCCCCTTCAGAATCCTCAACGTCACCGCCGCACTCGGCTCCTCTACCATCACCGTCTGGAACCTCCGCGACAGTGCTTTATCCTTCTCAATAGACTTCCTATACTCGTCAAGTGTAGTCGCGCCAATCAAGTTAATCGTACTCCTAGCGAGCGCCGGCTTCAAAATATTCGCCGCATCCATCGTGCCTTCGCCTGACCCAGCCCCACACAGCAAATGTATCTCATCAATAAAAAGCAGTATCGAATCATCCCCAACCGCCTCATCAATCACCCCCTTTATCCGCTCCTCAAATTCCCCCCTAAACTTCGTCCCAGCCACAAGCGACGACAAATCCACCTGCCAAATATGCTTACCAATCAGATTCCCAGGCACTTCCGTATTAGCAATCCTCGTCGCAAGCCCCTCCACAATCGCCGTCTTACCTACTCCAGCCTCACCAATCAGCACCGGATTCGACTTCGTCCTCCGGCTCAGCACCGTCACCACACGTTCAATCTCATTCTCACGCCCAATTACCGTGTCCAAGTGCCCTTGCCGCGCTTCTTCCGTCAAGTCTTTCCCATACCGCGTCAAGAATTTCAGCTGCTTCTTATTCATGTATTTGGCCTTCTCGGCCTTCATCTTCTCGTCCTTAGTCTGCTCCTCTACCAGCCTCTCAATCTCATCCAGCACCTTCTCGTTGTCTACTTTTAGTCCCTCAAGTATCAATGAAGCCCTCGAATTCGGCTGCGACAACAATGCATACAACAAATGCTCCGTCCCAATCACCGTGAGCCCCTGCTCACGCGTATAATTCTGAGCCATCCTGAGCGTCAAAATCACCGCCTCCGACAGCGACATCATTGCCATATCTGACCCAGGCACCTCTACTGCAACCTTATTTAGCGCCTTCTCGACTTCATCAGTCGTAACGCCTTCTTCTCTAAGCAGCTTCGCTCCAGTCGAATTATCCATCGACATTATCCCAAGCAGCAAATGCTCCGTCCCCATATAACCATTATTGTATCTCTTAGCATAGTAATCCGATTTCTGCAAAGCAAAACGCGCATTTTCGGACAATCTATTCATTATTTCACTAAATTCTTCTTGCATAATACCCTTATTATATACAATTAGCACTCCCGTGTCAAGAGTGCTAATTTCACATTTTTATCCACATCAATCGTTATTATTTATAACCCCATCAATTCCTTTAACCTAATCTGCATGATAAACTAAAGTTCCATCATTCCCATTATATACATAAGACCCACTACCGTCCAACGTCTCGACGCCGCATACTAACACGTTTTCATCCACTCCAGGTTCACCTACCGGAGAACTACAACCTATAACTTCTACAACCTCAACGGAATTATCCTCAGCCAACACTTCACCGGAGCTATCCTTAATATAGAAAACACCATCAACATATTCACCACCAAAAACACTACTACTCCCAGTTGGACCCACTGGAGTAACATATTGACTACTATCTTCCAAATCATCTATCTTCTTATTTAATTGTGCATTTTCATTCTGTAAATCTTTATTCTCCTGTTTCAGATTACTAATCTGTGAATTTAGTTCACTTTTCTGCTTCTCTGCATCCATCATCGCCCACACACCAAAAGCAATCCCAGCCAAAGCCGCAATCACCATACACATCATTCCAAGCGCCATAGCGTTACTCTTCTTCCTAGGCTTAGGCTTTACATCATAACCAGTATTACTGGACGCCTCCTTTTCCACGGTCATAGGGACCTCTTCCACTACAACCTTCGTTGCTTCGTCCACCGTAGACTCACGCATACCATCTTCTGGCACATCCTGTACCACAGTCTCCTGTATCGCCTCACTCACTTCGAGCTCATCACTTTTCATTGCATCGTCATCCCCTCCCCCCACACTATCATCGCGCGTCTCAGGCTGCAAATCTTGATTTAGTTCCATTTTTTGACCTTTCTGTTTTTATTTAATAATATCCATTACCACCATTATATCATATTATTATCCACACACAACATTATTTGCATGTAACCAACCTTCCACCGAGCCTCCATCAAGATACTCGCCTGTAGTTGGAGCCACCCTCATCACGCCTCCATTTTTAATATATTCATCGATTGGATCCGTCACCATATATTCTTGATCTTTGGGTCCATAATTATTATCTGCAACATATTTCACGATTTGTTTCAATAATGCCGGAGACATTATATACTTAGACACATTTATCATGTTCGAAGGCGCCTCTTGTGGACTTGGCTTTTCTACCACACTATGCAATTTACCATCTTCAACAGACAAAACACCATATTTCTCCACTTTCTCCTTATCAATCTCTACACCAAGAATTGCCGAATCAGAATCATCTTGAATAGCCCCAATCAAAGCCTCAGCCGCCGACTCTCCACCAGGATTCCAAATAAAATCATCACCCATAAACACGAGCACGGGCTCATTCAAGCTATACTCTTCGACCACCATAGCAATCGGCACCGCCGTGCCATACTTTCCAGCCGGATCTTGTATTGTATAATGAATCGTTACATCATCCGGCAAAGTCTTAGCCAGCTTCAATCTGTCTTCCTTACCACGCTCAATCAGATACTGATTCAGAGCCAAATTGTCCTTGTAGAACTCACGCACCTGACAAGGTTCGACATTAGATATTACCATGTAAATATCCTTTACACCAGCCTTAATCAATTCCTGCACAGAATAATCCACTAATGGCCGATTTCCCACTGGTAACATTGATTTTTCTATAATTTTCGTGATTGGCAGTCGCCTAGTCCCCCAACCAGCAACTGGTATTATTGCTTTCGTAATCATAATGTACATATTTTATCATATATACGAGATTTTTCAACCCCAACCATTATCCCCCAGCTATTACGCCAAAACTATTGCACTGTTATCAAAGACTCACTCCACGACTCTGGATAATCATCTCGCCCCATCATCACAGCAATTGTAGCCGCCAGATTGGCCAATCCAGGCTCCATTACCGGCGCCAACTGATATTTCTCACTATTCTCTGTATTATCATACATAATAAACGGTACCTTATTGGTTGTATGCGACGTTTTCGGTTGCCCATTAGTATCCACTAGTTCCTCAGCATTCCCATGATCAGCTACGATAAGCAAACATCCACCCAACTCATCCACTCGTTTAGCCAAACGCGCCAACGACAAATCAATCGATTCCATTGCCACAATCGTCGCCTCAACATCCGCAGTGTGTCCCACCATATCACCACCAGGATAGTTAATTCTTACAAAATCATAATCTGCCATCCGCTCCAAGGCTTCATCTGTAATCTCGGCCGAACGCATCCACGGTCTCGTCTCAAATGGCTCCGTATAAGAATCCACTTGCACAAATTCCTCACCTGCAGCCTTCTCGTAACTATTTCCATCAAAATAATATGTAATATGACCAAATTTCACCGTCTCTGATATCGCCAACTGGCTCAGCCCATGCTCACCCAAATATTGATTCAGAGTCTCATTAATCCCTACTGCCCCAATCAACTGATGTTCTGGCACATGCGTATCCGAATTATACTCGGTCATCCCTACGAAATACACATCATTCGGAGTATAATCTCCTCGATTAAAATACGGAAAATCCCAGTAAGTAAACGCCATCGCAATCTCAATAGCTCTATCTTTCCTGAAATCATAATAAATCAGCGCATCACCTTTTTCAATCTTACCAACCGGTTTTTCGTTGCCATCCACCACTACAAAAGGAGGCAAATCTTGATCTTGCACATTCGGATTAATCCGACGAAGCATCGCAACGCCTTCCTCTGCCGAATGGAAGAAATAATCCGCTTGTGCATTTACCATCATGTCCCAACCACGCGCCACTACATTCCAATCATTTTCATACCTATCAGCCACGCACACTTGCCTTCCACCACCCGAAGCAATCTGAATGTCTGCATCAGCAAACTGCGCAACAAACGATTCAAATCGTTGAATATATTTTGGCTCAGACTGAGGAGACACATCTCTACCATCAAAAATCGCATGCACCCTCATTCTACGCACCCCCTCCTTATAAGCCTGTGCAATCATCTGCTCCAAATGTGAAATATGACTATGTACCCCTCCATCAGAGAAAATACCTGCAAAATGCAAAGTCCTTACAGGCCCAATCTCTTTATTATACCATACATTACTTGAATTGTCAATACTACCCCCCACTTCACTCTTCACTCTGGCAATAGCACCACGCCAAGCATCCGACCGAAACACCTCACCACTAGCAAATGCCTCCTCAATTCTAGCAATATCCTGTTTCAAGGCCCTTCCAGCCCCCATCGTATTATGCCCAACCTCAGAATTACCCATCTGCCCAGGCATTAATCCAACATATTCCCCCGATGCCTCCAAGGCCACGTGCGGATATTCCCGCGCCGCCATCCCAAGAAACGACGTCCGTGCTTTCGATACGGCATTACCTACCGAATCCGGAGCCAGACCCACTCCGTCTAAAATTGCGAGCACCACAGGCCCATCATACTGTAGTTTATCCATAACCATATTATACCATATAAATATAATTAAAAAACCTTTTTCTAAAGCTTGGACTTTTGAATTTGTATATTTTACAATGTAAGTCAAGAAAAAATCTCCTTATTCGCCCTTCGGGCTGAGGGAGATTTTTTCATTGTTAAATTGTAAAATATACATTCAAAAATCTAGTCTAAATCTCATTATGCTTTAGAAAAAGGTTTTTAATTATTATGTGATGATTTAAATCTAATAGATTTCGAAGCATATAAAATTTCCCATATAAAAATTACAACTAGTACGGATTTTGCGAGCGAGCTTGCTACGCCGAGCAAAATCCGCCTACTGTTGTAATTTTTATCTTGGCGAAATTTTATCGCTGAGAAATTTATAGATTTAAATCATCTACAATGAGAACAAACATAACACAATGATATTCGCTACTGCAATGCATCCCACCACTCGAATCCCCCACTTAAACCAAGTCGAGTAGTCTATTTTGGCAAGAGCCAATCCAGCCATAATCGCACCACAAGTCGGCGTAATCAAGTTGACCAGACCATTCGCAGAGACAATCGTCATTGCTGCCACATCCGTACTATAACCAAGCTGTTGTGCTACCGGCGCAATAATCGGAGTCGACAAAGTCGCAAGGCCTGAAGACGACGGCACCAGGATTGATAGTACAATATGCAAAATATAGTTAAGCGGCACAAACAACATTTCAGGCAGAGTCTCGAGCCAGTTCGCTGCATTTACCACTATGAAATTATCGAGAGCAGTTTGTGCCATCAATACAGAAGCACCACGCGCCACTGCAATCACAAGCACTACTCCAATCATATCATCAGCACCATCGATAAATGTATCAATAAACCCATGCTCACCTTCGCGGTTAATAATCGCAATCAGAATCGACATCAGCAAGAACCACAGCGCCGCTTCATAGAACCACCAACCACCAAGTGGGGCACCAGTCAGCCATCCCGTCCAAGAATCGAAGAACGTAATCCCAAAATCACCCCATGGAATAAACCCGACTATCATCACCACAAATGTCAGTGCAAAAAGGGCAAGTGACGCGATTTGCTTACCTGAAAGTTTCAGGTTATCAGTCTTAGAACTTAAGAATTTGGCATATCGCTTCTCGGCAGCTGCCTGCTCACGAAGCGACAAGAAAGTAGAACCCTTATCGCGCTGCACCTTCTTCGCATAGCGTATAATAAAGAACGCCGAAATCGCCAACGTCGTAAGCCACAACACAACAGCAATCAGGATAATCGTACCTTGATTAAACTCAATTCCAGCATCCTTCATTGCTGATACAGCCACGCCAGTTGCAAATGGGTTAATTGTCGACCCAAGCACACCAGACCCCGCACCAAGCAAGATAGTCGCCACGCCAACCAAAGGATCCAGCCCCGCCGCAAACATCGTAGCAGCAATTAGCACGTAAAACCCAACACTCTCCTCCAAGAATCCGTAAGTAGTACCCATCACCGAGAATATCAGCATCAAAGTCACAATAAGCAGGTATTCCTTACCGTGCATCTTTTTTACTAGGATCTTGATTCCAGTCTCAAGCGCTTTCGTCTTAGCCATCACAGCAAGGAACCCACCTAGAATCATCACAAAGATACACACATCAATCGCATTTTCAAATCCCAAGATTGGTGCCATCAAGACCTGCCAGAGCGCAGCACCTTCTACACCAGTACCATCAACAATCGCACATCCTTCCTCACCATAAACTTCTTCACAAGCTTCAAGACTCTCATAACTCTCCGCCTCGGCAGCGGCATCATCAGCAGCCTCAGTACCAGCAACACTATCTGTAGCCTCACCAGCACCAACAGTACCATTGTTAGCAGCCCCATCCGATACCGGAGCCACCAGCATTTCTTCACCGACGACTTCCTCACCGTCAACTTCAACTGTCTTTTCGCTCTCCGAAATCAACATCGTATCACTACTACGATTTGACATCTCATCATTAGATACTTGCTCGTCAGTCACCATTCGGCTTTGAGGCATATTCTCACCAGTAACTTCATCCCCCACCACTGGCGTAAATGACTCGCCTTCCGGCAACGCCATTCCGTCATCACCAGGCTTAGCCCCATCTTTCAATGCCGCCGGCCCTCCCTCAGGCATCTCACCTTCCCATTCACCAGGCCCAACTTCGACCTCAGAGCTCTCACCTTCCATGCTAATTGGAGCATACTTTGCCTTCGGTAAAGCATGCGACAAAATGCCAAGAAGCACAATCAAAATCATAATAATCGAGTACGCCGAGAGCATCGCTCGACTACGCTTCTTGCTACGATTTTTCTTTCTAAACATTCTAAATCCTCTTTAAATTTAATAATCTATCGACTTTTATTTACCGAATTAATCTTTAGCTACTCCTCCTCTCTGACGAGTGCCATCGTCATACAATGTGAACCTCCACGCCCACGAGAAAGCTCCGAACTGGGAATTTCGATCACCTTTATCCCATGCTTCTTGAGAGTCTGGTTCGTGACAAAATTCCTATCATAAGCCATCACCACGCCAGGCCTTACGCAAATCAAGTTTACACCATCACTCCACTGTTCTCGCTCAGCATCAATTCGCCGACCATTCCCACATTTGATCAATTCAACTCTATTCAAATGCAAATACTTCTCTAACACCTTCTGCAAACTCTGGCGAATTTCCACTATCTCAATCTCGCCGCCCCTACCAGCCGTAATCTCATACACTGTCGAAATATCCATTACGGCATCCTGCACTGCAAACTTATCAACATCAACTTGTGTCATCACCGTATCAAGATGCATAAAGCTCCTCTCGTCTGGAATATCTATTGCAAGTACATACTTGAAGTTGTTCGATTTATCCTTGAATAATCTCTTAGCAAAATTCGCAATCGCATCAGGCTCCGTTCTCTGTGAAATTCCAATTGCAACCACCTCAGACGACAGCACTTCAATATCACCACCCTCAATACTGTATGGCTCATCCCTGTCATAATACAATTTTACATCATCATAAAATGGGTGATAACGATACACGTATTCCATAAATATCGATTCACGCGTCCTCGTTATCGACCACATTCGGTGGAGCGTCGCACCGTGTCCCACTGTAGCCATCGGATCGCGCTGGAAATAAATATTCGGAACCGGATCAACAATCATTCGCCCAGTATCTCTCGTAGCATAGAATCCAGACACCGAACCCAATTTCTTCAATTCCGTAATATCAATCCCTGCAATACATTTCCTAATCATGTCTCTCGTATCTTTAATACTATTCAGATATTCAAAACAATACCTGGCAATCTTCGGCGAAGTAATTCCAGCCTCCGCAATAAACTGCTCCAAGAACTTCTTTCGCACCGTTCTGCCACCAGCCTCAAGTGCTTCCGCCACCAAATCCACCAAATACACTACCTCTACCCCTTCCACTCTAAGCGCATTAGCAAAAGCATCATGCTCCATTTGCGCAATCTTAAGATATGGAATATCGTCAAAAAGCAATCTCTCCAAAGTATTAGGAGTCAGATTCAAAAATTCATCACCAGGCCGGTGCATTAACACTTTCCTAAGTGGAGCAATCTCGCTGAAATTTGTTATTGTGTTTTTCATTTTTATTCTCCTTTTTTATATAGAGTTAAGAACATCACTGATTTAATCGTATGCATACGGTTTTCTGCCTGCTCAAACACAAGCGACTTTTCTGAATTAAAAACTTCGTCCGTCACTTCCATCTCAGTCAAACCAAATGCCGCATTTACCTCTTTGGCAACTGAAGTATTAAGATCATGAAACGATGGCAGACAATGCAAGAAAATCGCACCATCATTTGCTCGATTCATCACATCCATAGTAACTTGATAAGGTTGCAAAAGTGAAATCCTTTCCCCCCATTTTGCTTTATCTTCACCCATAGAAAGCCATACATCTGTATATACAATATCTGCTCGCTTGTTTAGCATATTCATATCGCTCGTCAGCAATATCGTCGTACCATTTTTGACGGCAATTGGCTGACAAGCCGCCAAAATATCCTCAGATGGCCTCAACGCCTCAGGACCACAAGCAATAAAGTTTACCCCCATTTTTACACTCATAGCCATCAACGAATTAGCAACGTTATTCCTAGTATCACCCACATAAGCCAACGTCAACCCTTTCAGTTTTCCAAAATGTTCCTCAATCGTCATAAAATCACCCAGTGCCTGCGTAGGATGACACTCATCCGTCAGGCCATTCCATACTGGCACATCAGAGTATTTAGCGAGCTCATCCACAATCGCCTGCCCGTATCCTCGATATTCGATACCATCATACAATCGCGACAGTACTCTGGCAGTATCCGCAATGGATTCTTTATGCCCCATCTGCGATCCATTCGGATCAAGGTATGTCACGCCCATCCCAAGATCACGCGCCGCCACTTCAAACGAACATCGTGTCCGAGTTGATGTCTTTTCAAATAAAATTGCGATATTCTTATCCGGGAAATATTTATGGTTTTGTCCTGCCTTTTTCATTTCCTTAAATTTTTTAGCAGTCCCCAGCATATAGCGAAGCTCATCCTCGCTAAAATCTAGTATTTTTAAAAAATCTTTACCGTAGAAGTCCATTTAATGATGCCCTTTCTTATAGAAATAATTATAAAACACATCATTATTAAACGCAAGAGTTTTGTGATATAATTTAAATATGAAAAAACGCATCGTTCTCGCACTCGGCGGCAACGCCCTACAAAAAAACGGCGAAGCCACCGCTGAAGCTCAAAAAAGAATCGCCACATCAGTCGGCAACAAAATTGCAGAATTAGCAAATGACTACGAAATAATCATTGCTCACGGCAACGGTCCCCAAGTCGGCAACATTCTCATTCACGAAGAGCAAGCTGCAACCGACAAAGCCCCTGCAATGCCACTAGAAACTGCAGTTGCCATGAGCCAAGGTCAAATTGGATATTGGCTCTCTCAGGCAATCGACAATTCATTTCTAAAACTAAAGAAACGCAAAAAAGTCGCCACAATTGTATCGCAAGTTATTATCGACCGAAACGACCCCGCTTTCAAGAACCCCACTAAGCCCATCGGGCAATTCTACACCGAAAAAGAAGCAAAAGCCCTAGCCAAACAGAATAATTGGGTAGTCAAAGAAGATTCCGGCCGTGGTTGGCGACGCGTTGTAGCCTCCCCAAAGCCAATCGACATCGTCGAAAAACAATCCATCATCAAGCTCGTCCAAGAAGGCGTAATCGTCATTGCAGCTGGAGGTGGTGGCATCCCAGTGTATCGCACCAAGCTCCTAAGGCGCATCAAAGGCATCGACGCTGTAATTGACAAAGATTACGCCGCCGAATGTCTCGCCGAACTAGTCAAAGCCGACATTTTCGTTTCAGTTACCGCCGTTCCTAACGTCTTCATCAATTACGGCACCCCCGATCAGCAGCCAATCAATCGCATTACAGCAAAAGAAATCCAAAATCTCATCAGATACGGCTATTTCAAGCCAGGCTCCATGCTCCCCAAGGTCGAAGCCACCATCAAATTTGCCAACAAAGGCGGCATCGGCATCATCACCAACATCGACAATCTAGACAAATCCCTAAAAGGCAACGCCGGCACCATTATCAGCAAATCTACAACAGCTTCTTGAGTTCTGCTTTATACGCCTCAACCCCTGGCTGGTCGAACGGGTTAACTCCAATCAACTTAGCCGATATTGCACAGGCCAATTCAAAGAAGTATATCAACTCTCCAAATCCCTTCTCATCAAAAGACGACACAGCAATATTCAACACCGGAATTCCACCAGCAGTATGCGCAGTTCTAACCGCCGATACAACTTTTGCATTCATCTCGTCAGTCGGATAATCGATAATCGTCTCAAATAAATTACGCCGACCATCCTGAATATACTGCCCCAAAGAATGTAAATCCGTAGAATAAATTACCGAATCAGGCAAAATCCCTCGCTTGTCTTTACCCTCCGATTCACCAAATAGCTGCTTCAACCATTCGTTAAAAAACACAGTAGCTGGCTCAAAGCTCGCAAACATCTCCGTATCATATCCCTTACTATCAAGCGCATACCTCATATAAGCATACTGTACAGCAGGCTCCACAACAGAAGTCACCGCGTCCGAAGCCCCTTCGAGTAGCTTATCGATATCTACTCCAGCCACCGCCATTGGCAATAATCCAACAGCAGTAAGCACCGAGAATCTTCCACCAATATTATTAGGCACCACAAAACGCGCATAGCCATTCGCTACCGCCTCATCGTGCAACTCACCTTTCTTAGCATCTGTAGTTGCATAAATTCTCTGATAAGCCTCCTCCGTTCCATATTTCTCAACCAACTTATCCTTAAACGCAGCAAAAGCAATCGCCGGCTCCAATGTAGTCCCAGATTTAGAAATCACATTTATCGAGAAATCATGATCTCCTACTTTATCAAGCGCCCAATCCAACTCACGTTTGCTAAGCGAATTTCCAGCATAAATTATCTTCGTTTCCGACTTAGGCCTTAGTGATTCAATAACAGCTCGATGCCCCAGATACGAACCGCCTATTCCAATACAGACCAGATATTCACTTTCTTCCTGAATTTTCTTCGCCGCCTCATGTATCCTAGCAAATTCACCTATATCAAATTTCTTTGGAAGATGCAACCACCCGCCCATCGGATCTTTTGCAATATCCCTCAAAATTTCCTGCACCTGCCCTGCATCGACTTCTGATGTAAAATTAATTTTAATCATAATCACCTCCAACTATTTACCCCAATTGTAACACATATTGCAAAAAATACAAAAATATGGTATAATAGAGAAAGCGTACCTTAACACCACTGGAGAGGAGGAACTTATGTTTACAATCGATGATACAATCAAATACGACGAAAAGTATTCGATGGCCATTACCATCCCATCAGATACTCAAGCCATAGATGTTGTGAAGATGCTTCGCCGTGAAAAATTCGGCATCTACGTAAAAGACATTTATACTGGTGAGCTGACCCCTCTTGTTCGCGAAGCAGATAAAATCGTATGGCTGACTGGAAAAAACGTAATAGCCATCAAAAACGAAATCGACACCTTCCCATACGAGGTGTTCGAATTAATTCGGCGGTACAATGCCATCGAAGTCAACTTCAGAAAAATCAGAACAGACAATAAACCCACAAGATAAAGCAAGTCAAGCATAAAAGCAACCCTCCCCAAGCCCCGAGCGCCTAGCGCTCGGGGATATTTTATGATACAATTATCAGTAGTATATTCCGACAAGAATTTACCCAAGATACATGCCCGAGTGGCGGAATTGGCAGACGCGCTAGCTTCAGGTGCTAGTGATAGCAATATCGTGCAGGTTCAACCCCTGTCTCGGGCACCATCAGCACATTACAAGACACAAGGCCCTAACAATTATAGCCTTTATTATCTCAATCAATATTGTGAGATAATAAAATTCTATAATTGTTAGGAGGAAGACGATGGGACGTAAGAGAAAATACAAGTTCACCCATCAGACAATGACCCTATCAGATGGCACAGTACTTCATCGCATCAAAGCCATTCACCACATTCCCGAAGCCGGAGTCAGAAAAGGTGATCTAGGAGGATGGGTTGAGCATAAGAACAATCTTTCCCAGTCAGGAAGCTGCTGGATTTTCGGCAATGCAAAAGCCTACGGCCAAGCAGTTGTGTCAGAACATGCCAGGCTATATGATTCAGTCACCATCGCAGGCCATGCCAAAATCTACGGCCATGCCTGGGCACAGGAAAAAGCCGAAATACGAGATCACGCCCAAGTCTACGACAACGCCTGGATCAAAGGCCATGCCATAGTCAAAGATTACGCCAAACTATATCATCACGCGCAGATCGAAGGCAAAGTAATCCTATGCGGCTATGCCGAAATATGCAATGGAATATTCCTCAACGATGACAGCATAATCCACAGCGAAACCCCCATCAAGGACACTTACCGTCTCCTTAAGCCCGTCTAACCAAGCAGCCCGCCACCCCTCGGCGGGCTTTTCCCACCAAACCATTACAAATATGTTATAATTAATACTATGATTAAACCCAGGAATCATACATTCCTTAATCTAAGAATAATCCGGGCTGTCTTTTTGGTTTTTGCCTGCAATCTGATAATCTTTCAGCCAGTATTCGCCACTCTTCCTTCGCAGACCCTCAACGAATACTCTCAGAACAACATAACTTTCTACGACCCCACAGAAGACCCTTGCGCTTCTGGCGTCAGCTATACAGCCAAGCCTACCGGCAGTCAGATTACCTGGATCGGCGATTCATACTCCACCATCGCTGATGGTTACGGCATTTTCTCCGACAAGCTTCCAGGTATTGATTTTGGTACTGGCTCCGTCAATACTCCTAGCTCTTATATTCAAGGAAGCAAATGGTTTGCCGGTGATAACAGTAGTAACCCATCAGGTGTTTCCATCCTTGAGGATATCACCTCATCTGGCAGTCTTCGCGAATACCTCGTTTTCGCACTCGGCACCAATGGTGGCATGAGCAACTGGGGCAGCACCGACTATTTCCAAAAAGTCGTCGATCTCGCTGGTCCTAATACCAAGATCGTCTTCACTACCCTTCGCACCCTCGATGGCGACAATAACCCCACTACTGGCAGTACTTATTCCAATTTCAACACTACTTTGCGCAATTTCGCTAATACCAATCCCAACGTCTATCTTGCCGACTGGGACAAGACCGTAGGCGACAACATCAATCAGTATTTTAGTTCTGCTGACGGCATCCATCCCAAGGACAAATCAGCCTTCGAGGCCTGGTTCAATACTATCTACAATGCCCTTCCAGGCGGTTCCGTTGGTACCTTAGCCGGCAACAACGATGTCGAAAAAGCCTGGAACTTTTTAGCCAACGCTAATATCGAGGGCTTATCCAATAACCCTGCAGTCATCGCCGGCATCATCGGCAATCTTCTCGTTGAGAGCCCTGATTTCAATCGCGAATGGGGCATTGATCCATTTTATGGCAATGGCACCTATTACGGCATCATTCAGGATCGCAGTGGTCATCTCAAGAACGCCGTCGAGTCTGCCGGATACGGTGGCTATTGGCACACACCTAGCTCGCGCAGTCGCGCCCCAGAGGATGCCGTCGCCGCCGCCCTCCAGATCGAACTAGACTATTTAGTCACCAAATACCCACGTTTCGTAGGCATCGAAGGCTGGGAGCGACAAGGTTTTCTCAAAAACCTCGACGCCCCAGCCGACAAGAATTCTCCCGAAGCATGGGCAGAATTGTTTGAAATATCCGTCGAAGGCGCCTACGCCACCTCTGGCATTTCAAGCCAAGCCCCCAACGACCCAGGCGTAATCGCTTACAATCGTAAATACTTCTCTAGCTACAGCGCCTGGCAACATCTAGGCAAACGCCGCGACAATGCACGCAAGGTTTTCGATACCTACGCTGGCACTTCCGCCTCAGTCATCAACTCATCCACATTCACTACTAGCTCAGCCCCCACCAACATGACATGGAACAACGGCTGGCTTGAGTCTGGTATGCCAGGCCTCACCATTCAAGACGTCACCAACTACCCAGACCTTGGTGAGACTATCAAATCAGGTTACACCACCCCCGACAATAAACCCAACAAAATTCTCCTCCACAGCACCGAAGGCACCACCAACGGCTATAGTGCCTACCCAGTCGGCAATAAATACCCCGCCCACTTCATAATCGATCTCAAGAAAAAAGAATCCTTCCAGAATCTCCCAATTACCAATCGCGCCATGTCCACTCGTAGCTCCGATGGCTCCACTATCCAAATCGAAATCGTCGGTTACTCAACACCTTCCAATGCAAATTCCAGCTATTATCTCCAAAATTTCACCGCTTCAGAATGGGATTATCTCGCCCTGCTTTTGTCCGCAATCTCAGAGCAGACTGGCATTCCCCTCACTACCAGTATGAATTGGAACATCGATTACAGCAACACCAACAATGTACGCAGCACCAACGATCTCGACTTCAATAACAATACTACAGGCATCGTCGGCCATATGCATTCCCCTAATGACACACATGTCGACCCAGGCAACATCTGGCCAATGCTCGAAGAAGCAATCAAGAGAAACCCTACTGCAGCCGGTTTCGCCAATAATTCCGCCAACGCGACTTGTGGCATTAGTACTGCCAGCGCTTCTGTTACCGAAGGAGGTCTCACCTACGAGCAAGCCAAAGAACTCGCCATGAATTACGGCGCCAACAAAAACAACAGCAGTTCCAAAGCTATGGGCGCCCTCATGTGGAGTTATTGTGGAGGTGGTGGCAGTAATTGCGTATCGTTCTCCAAATTCTTTGTCAACAAATTTACCAATACTAATATCAATTACGGTCTGGACAATGGTTGGCACACCGTCAATTCCATCGCCTCGA
>CAMVEA010000012.1 GCA_947166405.1 uncultured Candidatus Saccharibacteria bacterium | reverse complement strand
TTAGGACCGTTATAGTTACGGCCGCCGTTCACTGGGGCTTCAATTCGAACCTTCGCTATCTTAACCGAAGCTAATGCTAAGCTCTCCTCTTAACCTTCCAGCACTGGGCAGGCGTCAGCCCCTATACATCGTCTTTCGACTTAGCAGAGACCTGTGTTTTTGGTAAACAGTCGCCTGGGCCTATTCACTGCGGATCAATCTCTTGATCACTCCTTCTCCCGAAGTTACGGAGTCATTTTGCCGAGTTCCTTAACCATAGTTCTCTCGCTCACCTTAGGATACTCTCCTTGCCCACCTGTGTCGGTTCTCGGTACAGGCACCTATATAATTAACCATAGAAACTTTTCTTGGAAGCATGGCGTCAGAAGACTTCAGTAGTAAACTACCTTCGTCATCGTACTTCAGTTGTATCGTATACGGATTTGCCTATATACAAACCTTTGTATTTAAACCAAAATCCAATAATTGGCTCTTCCTAGCCTTCTCCGTCATTCCATCTGTTATATAGGTGGTACAGGAATATAAACCTGTTGTCCATCGGCTACGCCTTTCGGCCTCGTCTTAGGTCCTGACTTACCCTGGGAGGACGAACCTTCCCCAGGAACCCTTAGGCAAACGGTGGATGGGATTCTCACCCATCTTGCGCTACTCATACCGGCATTCTCACTTCTAACCACTCCAGCCGTCCTCACGATCGACCTTCACAGTTGTTAGAACGCTCCCCTACCACTCATACATTAAGTATGAATTCGCAACTTCGGTAATATGCTTAGCCCCGGTACATCTTCGGCGCAGTGTCACTCGACTAGTGAGCTATTACGCACTCTTTAAAGGATGGCTGCTTCTAAGCCAACCTCCTAGCTGTTTTGACAACTCCACATCCTTTCCCACTTAGCATATATTTTGGGACCTTAGTTGGCGATCTGGATTCTTTTCCTTTTGCGTACGGACGTTATCACCCATACACTGACTGCTGAACATGCTAACATTGGCATTCGGAGTTTGATTACACTCAGTACAGCTAGGTGCCGCCATCATATATTCAGTGCTCTACCTCCAATGCGCTAAGTTCAACGCTAGGCCTAAACCTATTTCGGGGAGAACCAGCTATATCCGAGTTCGATTGGAATTTCACCGCTAGCCACAAGTCATCCGCGCACGTTTCCGGGTACGTCGGTTCGGTCCTCCATTTGGTTTTACCCAAACTTCAACCTGCTCATGGCTAGATCACTCGGTTTCGGGTCTATTGCATCATACTATGTCGCCCTATTCAGACTCGCTTTCGCTTCGGCTCCGTCTCTTCAACTTAACCTCGCATAATACAATAACTCGCCGGTTCATTCTGCAAAAGGCACGCCATCACCCATTAACGGGCTCTGACTTCTTGTAAGCACATGGTTTCAGTATTCTATTTCACTCCCCTCCCGGGGTTCTTTTCACCTTTCCCTCACGGTACTTGTTCACTATCGGTCACTAGAGAGTATTTAGCCTTACGGGATGGTCCCCGCAGATTCCGACAGGATTTCTCGTGTCCCGCCGTACTCAGGATACCCTACAGAGTTTACGATATTTCGTTTACAGGACTGTCACCTTCTTTGGTTTGTCTTTCCATACTAATTCAACTATACCGTAAATTTATAACTCTTAATGTAAGGTCCTACAACCCCAATCCTAAGATTGGTTTGGGCTATTTCCGTTTCGCTCGCCACTACTAAGGAAATCGATTTTTCTTTCTTTTCCTCCGGTTACTAAGATGTTTCAGTTCACCGGGTTGCTTTTATATAACTATGTATTCATTATATAATACCTACGCATTACCATAGGTGAGTTCCCTCATTCGGAAATCTCCGGATCAAAGCATACTTACTGCTCCCCGAAGCATATCGCTGTTTGTCGCGTCCTTCATCAGCTTCTAGTGCCAAGGCATCCGCCATGTGCCCTTAGCAATTTAATCACCATTCGTTATTTTTTCCTAATTTGATGAGATATTTTAATGTCATGTATGCGTCTTATACATGACTACCACATTATCAAGTTTTCAAAGAACAATTTCTGAGAGACAATCTCTCAAAACTAAGCAAAATGCATTATAGTTAGATACATCGATTTATCTTTCTCCATAGAAAGGAGGTGATCCATCCCCACCTTCCGGTAGGGATACCTTGTTACGACTTCACTCCAATCGCCTATCCTACCTTCGTTGGCCCCCTCCTAAAAGGTTAGGCTACCAACTTCGGGTATTACAGACTCTCATAGCGTGACGGGCGGTGTGTACAACACCCGGGAACGTATTCACCCTGACATTCTGATTCAGGATTACTAGCGATTCCAACTTCATGGAGTCGAGTTGCAGACTCCAATCCGAACTGGGACCGATTTTGGAGATTTGCTCCACCTCACGGTATTGCGTCTCTTTGTATCGGCCATTGTAGCACGCCTGTAGCCCTAGACGTAAGGGGCATGATGATTTGACGTCATCCCCACCTTCCTCCGGTTTGTCACCGGCAGTATCGCTAGAGAACTCAACTAAATGTTAGTAACTAGCAATAAGGGTTGCGCTCGTTATCGGACTTAACCGAACATCTCACGACACGAGCTGACGACAACCATGCACCACCTGTCACCGATGTCCCCGAAGGGAAAATTCTATTTCTAGAACGGTCATCGGGATGTCAAGTCTAGGTAAGGTTCTTCGCGTATCTTCGAATTAAACAGCATGCTCCACCGCTTGTGCGGGTGCCCGTCAATTCCTTTGAGTTTCAGCCTTGCGACCGTACTACTCAGGCGGAGTACTTAATGTGTTAACTTCAGCACCGGTTGCCCGACACTTAGTACTCATCGTTTACGGCGTGGACTACTAGGGTATCTAATCCTATTTGCTCCCCACGCTTTCGTGTCTCAGCGTCAGTAATGGCCCAGCAAGCCGCCTTCGCCACTGGTGTTCCTTCTAATATCTACGCATTTAACCGCTACACTAGAAATTCCACTTGCCTCTACCACACTCAAGTCTGCCAGTTTTTAAGACGAACCGAGGTTAAGCCTCGGGCTTTAATCTTAAACTTAACAAACCGCCTACACACGCTTTACGCCCAATAAATCCGGATAACGCTCGCCCCCTACGTATTACCGCGGCTGCTGGCACGTAGTTAGCCGGGGCTTTCTGGTATGGTACCATCACACTAAGTTCATTTCCTAACCTAGTCGTTTTTTCCATACAACAGAGTTTTACAATCCAAAGACCTTCATCACTCACGCGGCATTGCTCGTTCAGGGTTTCCCCCATTGACGAATATTCCTAACTGCTGTCTCCCGTAGGAGTCTGGGCCGTGTCTCAGTCCCAGTGTGTCCGATCAGCCTCTCAGCTCGGATATGCATCGTTGTCTTGGTAGGCCATTACCCCACCAACTAACTAATACAACGCAAGCCCATCTCAAAGTGAAGCGAAAGCTCCTTTTAGCATAATTAGTTATCTAACTATGAATCATCCGGTATTAGCAATCATTTCTAATTGTTATCCCAGTCTCTAAGGTAGGTTACCCACGTGTTACTCACCCGTCTGCCACTAAGTAGAAATCTAAATCAAACTTTGTGCAAGCACTCAGTTATCAATAGGCTACTTCGTTCGACTTGCATGTCTTAGGCATGCCGCCAGCGTTCATCCTGAGCCAGGATCAAACTCTCCAAAAAAATTAAATTTTATTTTTTTAGTTTGAATTGTTTTGTCCTAACTATTGAATTGACATTTTGCTCAGTTTTCAAAGATCATTTCTGCTTTTTTTCAAAAACACCATTAGTTTAACACTTTAAAATTTTTAAGTCAAGTGATTTTTTCAATTTTTTTTAATTTTTTTGAATAAAACTAATCGCATCAAAAAAAGCAATATTAATATAACAAAGTAACATACTAATGTCAATATTAATTTCACTTTTTTATGCAGATTTTACACTATTATATTCATTAGAATAATTATAATTCATATTTTTGTCAAAAATAATACTTTTTTCATTATATAATTCAATCAAATCTTTCATAGCATTATTTATTACTAAATCTAAATCATCAGAGTAATTCATAATACGTTTATGATATTTATACTCACCTTTATCTAAAATTTTATAATCACCACTTGGAAAAATTCTTAAATCCAAATCATAATCAATATATTTAATTGTATTATCCTCAATAATAAATGGAGAAGCTATATTACAATAATAATATATTCCATCTTTTTTTAATTGAGCAATTACATTAAACCATTTATCTTTAAAGAAATACATTATAGCAGGTTCTTTAGTCTTCCAAATATTTCCTTCTGCCTCTGTAACTTGTGTCTTATTATTACCGAATACAATATAATCTTTTTTAAAATCCAAAACAACAGCTTCATCCCATGCTCTATGAATTTTACCATTATGCTTATAACACTGAATCTGCAGTTTATCTCCTATACATATTTTTTTCATTAAATCGCCTCTCTCAATATTATAAACTTTTTTTTTAGAAAAAAAAAGTCATACAACAAAAAAAAGCCTTATTAATTATAATAAAGCTTCAATAGCAGCTTGTAGTTGATCGTCATTCTCATAAGTAGGATCATCATAATAATCTTTATTAAAGTCCACCTCTACATCAACATTAATACCAGTGCCATTAATCCACGTACCGTTAGGTGTTAACCATTTTTTAGTAGTAAACTTATATTGTTCACCGTCAGGTAATGTTCTAAGTTCTTGAACAGTACCTTTACCATATGTATGTTTACCAACCAATTTTGCACCATATTCCTCACTCATAGCAGCAGCCAATATTTCAGATGCAGACGCACTTGCTTCATTGGTTAAAATAACTATAGGATAATCCTTAGTAACAGTTCCATTAGAATAAGCCTTTACAACGCCATTCTTATCTTCTGTCTGATAAATGATATGGCTAGAATCCAAAAACAATCCTAATATATTCTCTACAGCTGTTAAATGTCCACCAGTGTTACTACGTACATCAATTATTAAACTATCAATACCTGATTTTTCTAATTTTTCAAGTTCTTCTTTAAATTGAGAATATGTGTTATTAGCAAAAATAGACATGTATATGTATCCTATTTTCTTGTTTTCTTTTTCAAAGATTTCGCTTTCTACAGATTTAATAGTTACAAGTTCTCTATTTACCTTAATATTTATTTCTTGATTATCACGTAAAACACCTAAATCAAAACTAGTAGATGAACTATTTCTTATTTTTGAAACAAAATCAGATGTAGATATACCTTTTAAAGATTCACCATCTATTGATTCCAAAATATCCATACTTTGAATTCCAGCACGACTAGCAGGAGAATCATCTAAAACTCTATAAACAACTATATTATTATCAGAGTCATTAACAATTTCAACACCAATTCCTTGAAAACTACCATCTAAAGAAGTATTAAAACTATTAGAATCATTCTCATCCATATAAGTAGTATATGGATCATCTATAGAACCAAGCATACCTTCAATAGCGCTATCAATTAAAACTTTTTTATCAAGTTCACCATAGTAATTATCAACAATATAATTATAGTTATCAATAAACTTAGATAAATACTCATCATCTTTATATGAAACCTTATTATCACTATTATCATACATTACTTTAAAAATAGATAATCCTAAAATTAAACCAATCAATAAAGTGATAATAATTAGAATAATCACCTCAGATAAACGAAATTGTTTATTACTTATTTCATGAGAATTGTTTTCCTCCATAAAATACCCCTCTTTCTTATATAAAACTAGAAAAAAATAATTACAATGTAATTATTTTGTCATTCTACCTAATTTGCCAGTTATTTGTTCGTTACCTTCATAAGTGGAAATAATCTTATTATCCCTTACTCTCAATAAAGCAGTTTGACTAAATTTTAAATCATTAACCTTTGTTACACTCAATGAAGATTCTGTTGAAACAAATGAGTTATTAAATACATCATCCATATCAACAAAATAATATGGAACTGAATTTTCAACTTTACTTGAATAATAACTCAAATAACTTTTATATACATCAACATATTTATCGCTATTAAAATATACTAAAACATAATATTCATTATTCTTTTGAGATAAAATATTTGTTGCAAGTATCTTTTCATATTGAATAGTAGCTTCTGTATTTTCTTCATTAGATGTATTAGTTGTATTCTTATCCTTAGTCACAAACAATGTAATAACATAGAAAAGAGCAAATACCAAAGCAACAACCAAAACTAAAATTAGTAACTTTGACATTTCATTATCGGTAGAAATAATTGTGTTAGTCTTTTTTTGACTATTAATTTTTTTTGCCTTTTTCATTTTATCACCAAAATCATTATAGCATAAAAAAAAGAAAATAGATATAAATTTAACCTATTTTTCAATTTATTTTTGAATGGCTGCAACACTCATTGAATTAGCAACATCAATTAGTTGTTCTTTATCAAGAGAATTTGAAACTAAATAATATTCTACACCATCACTAATCCATGTAATAGAAGAGTCATCAATAATTCCAACACTATCCATTAATTGGAAAGGTTCTCCACTAACTAAGCTGATAGAATCATCGTGAGAATTAACAGTTTCTTGAATTAACATAAAAGGATAATCTCCAGAAAAAGTCATTATAACTCTTTCACCATTTTCAATAGATACCTTATCTTGGCCTGATAAAAATGTATTTTGAGGAATATACATAGGATAAACGATATTATTAATAACAGAAACAGAATCATCAATCTCAAATGAAACACTTAAATTATTATTTAAATCAAAAAATTCAGTATTATAATCATAGTTATAGTCAATATTATTAATAGTCATTTTTAATTTTACAATATTATCAGAATCATATACCTCAACAGCCTTAATATTTTTATCTTTATCAATAAAAATCTTTTGAGAAACTAAATCATGGTTATTAGAATAATTAGACTTAGTAGTAATAGTATAACCATCATCTGTAATTTCAAAAGTATAATCACTATCATTTTTAATATCATTTAACAAATTTTGCAAAATATAACTTTGAGAATTATTGTAAGGCCATTCGCTTTGAAACTTAAAACTTTTATTTAAACTAGGAGTAAGAACATATACGCCATCAGAATTTCTAAGAATTATTTGTTCATGATTATTCGTTTGATTTTTTAAACTAACTTTAAAATTATTGTCCTTTAAAAAAGAAACGTCAACATCATATAAGTAACTATTCTCATTATTGATAATTTCCAAAACACCAGATAAATGATAAGAATTAGAATTCTCAATTTTTTTTGTTAAATCCTTAATCACATCAGTATCCTTTTCACTACCACAACCTGTAAAAAACAAAATGCAAATACATAAACAAATTATATTCCTAAAACATCTCATAATATCACCTCAATACTTTCAATTAATTATATTTATACAAAAAAATAAATATGATGAATAATTAAAAAAAAATTGTCTAAAATAATTAGTAAGTAGGAAAGGGTGAAAAAAATGGAAACATTACAAAAGGCATGTTTAGCCGTTACAATAATAGGTGCTATAAATTGGGGACTAATTGGTTTACTTGATTTTAACCTAGTAGATACTATTTTCGGTGTAGGATCATTACTATCAAGAATAGTATACATATTAGTAGGTATATGTGGACTTATAAATATTGGAATATTATTAAGTCATATTGAAACAAAATAAAACTACACAATGTGTAGTTTTATTTCTTAGTAATTTTAATTTTTACCTTTTTAGTCTTAGCAACATATTGAACTCTTAAATCAGAACCCTCAACATTAACGTCAACTTCATATTCACCCTCTGTATAGCCAGACAAATCAACATAAGCAGATATATTATCAGCGGTAATAGAATTAATAACATCAGATACACCCTTAACATTAACTGTTACAAAACTATCAGAAGAACTAACAGCGGATGCTTTTAAATCACTGCTTAAATTTCTTGTTTCAATAGCGACGTTATTAACATCCTTATCAGCTACATTATCAAGAGTAATACCAACAGTAATATTATTTGTACTCATTGATTTAATTCCAACAGGTTTTGGAATTTCCAATTTATATTCAGTATTTTCAGATAAATCAGTCACATCAACCTCAACAGGAACAAAATTCATATTATCAAGACTTTCAGCAGAACCATATACAGTTACCTTAGATTCACTCGTTCTAATATTACTAATAGCCTTTCCAAATGAAACATTACCAACAGGTATAACCTTTATAGGAAGTTCTTTAGAAGGAGATGAAATAGTAACATTAACATCAACCTTTGAAGGAACTAACTCAACATCAACAACATTTCCCTCTTCATCATAAGCCTTTAATGGAACATCTTTTAAAACACTTGTACCAACATCTTGACTAACAAAATTTTTAACATCAACAAGTGCTTTAACAGAAGCAACCTTATGGATTTGTTTTTCAGAGCCCTTAATAACAACAGAATCATCATTAACAGATATATCGTCAATTATTAATTTACTATTTAATTTATCTTTATTTAAAACATCAATACTCATTGTTGTAGCTAATGAAATCTTATTATAAATAATAACAGTAGCATATGATGGATTTACCTTATAATCAACAGAAGAAATATCTTGATTATATTTAAATTCAACCTTATGAGTACCAGCTTTTAAATTTGTTAAATCAACAAGAACATCATTTGTCCCAGATTGTTTAGCAATATATAAATTAGCCTTATTTCCTATTAAAGTAATATCAACAGTTTCAGGTAATCCCTCAATAACATAAGCCTCTTCATTGTAAATTGCTTTAACAGGTTGATTAGATAAAACCTCAGCACTACTCTCTGAATAATAAATAATTTTTTGATCAATAACTATAAAAGTTACAACAGCTAAAATTAAAGAAATAAAAAGTAAATTATTAGAATTAGATAAAAACTTTTCTACTCCTTTACCATTAACACTAAACTTTTTAGAAATGTTTAAAATAAATTTAGTAATTGGAACAACAATATACTTATCAAAAAAGGAAATTATATTTTTAAAAAACCTTTTAATTAATTTCAGTTTCATCAGATAATTCCTCCTCATCTAAAAGAATTTTTTTAGGTCTAAGTTCATCTAATAACTTCAACTTAACCTCATCTATACTCAAATTATAGAATAATTGACCTCCAATAGCGATAGATAAACGACCTGTTTCCTCAGAAACAATTAAAGATATACTATCCATTTCCTCAGAAATACCTAAAGCAGCTCTATGTCTTGTTCCTAATCTCTTACTAATCTTAACATTATCACTAGTAGGGAAGACAGCGCCTGCACATGTAATCTTATCTCCTTGTATTATAACACCACCATCGTGAAGAGGATTATTTGGGAAAAATATAGATATTAACAATTCACTAGATATATCAGCATATATCTTCTTTGCTTTATTTATATAATCAACTAAACTATTATCACGCTCAAGAACAATCAAAGCACCTATTCTATTCTTACGCAAATACTCAACAGCTTGAGCAATTTCATAAACAAGTTTTTCACGTTCATCAACAGTCAAAATTTTATGTCTTCCAAGTAACTGACTTCTACCCAACTGCTCAAGAACATTTCTAATTTCTGGTTGGAATATAATAATTAACGCTAAAGGTCCCCACATAATAACATAATTTAATAAATATCCAATTGCGGATAATTCAAAAATATCACTTATAATTTTTAGTATTACAATTACCAAAATTCCCTTAAATAACAATACCATCTTAACATTTTTACGCAAATTTTTTAAAACATAGTAAAAAATCATCCAAACTAATAAAACATCAACTAGTTTTTTAACTAATCCAATAATTCCATCAACAGTCATAAATCTACCTCCATATCATAAATAAAATTATATCATAAAAAACCATTTTTATAAACCACTCTAAAAAATATTTTTTTATACATACTATAAAAAGCATTGTAATACAAGAAAAAAGTTAGGATAATTTCCTAACTAAAATTTCCAAATATCTTCATTTGATACTTGATTATCTATATTTGAATTCAAATCATTAAAATTGTTAGAGTTTGAATTACCATTATCAATTTCTCCAAATATTTCAGGAACAGGCCCAACATTTGAAACATTATTATTAGTATTCAACTCATTTGTATTATTAGAAATAACTTGTTCATTAAAGACTTCATCTGTAGTAACAGGTACTTCTACATTGTTATCAGAAACATCATTCAAATCATTATTAACTGGCATATCACTAACACCCGATACATCATTTAAATCATTATTAACTGGCATATCACTATTTTCTAATACTTCATTTGATTCATCATTAGCAACTGGAATCTCTGTTTCACCATACACTCTCGAAGACTCTGTCTCACTATCAAATGCATGTACCTCTTGCTCATTACTATTATCAAAAATTTCCTCATTTAAAACACTATTTTGATTATCTACATTAGGAACTAAATTAGGATTTTCAACAACAAGATTAGAATCAGTTGAATCCTCCATATCACTGTAGAAATAATTATCATCATCATTATTACTAATATTTTTACTTAACTCATTAAAATTTTTCTTTTCTAAATCTTCTAAACTTAAATCTAAACTTTCAAAATCATTTAAACCAAAATCACTTATTACATTATTTTGAATATTATTTGGAATATTATTTGGAACATTATTTGGAACATTATTTTGAATATTATTTTGAATATTATTTTGAATATTATTTGGAACATTATTAGGAATTTCCTCCAAAACAGGAGAAACTTCTTCAATATTATTTGAATTTAAATCATTAGTACTATATTCATTAAACTCATCAATAACGTCATTTAACTTTTTATCAGAATTAGGTAGCTCATTAAATGTTAAAAACTCTTCAGAAACATCAGGTAATTCATTAAACTCAACAGGTGCTGAAACTTGTGAATTAACTTGAGGTTCTTTATCTTTAACATCTTTAGAACTAGCATTTTTCTTTTCATTATCACTCTTATCAACATAATAACCTATTATTGCTAATAAAGCTATTACACCAACGCATAAAAAGAAACTACTATGATTAACAATAAAGTCCATTATACTTCCTCCCATTTTATTCTTAAATTAATATTACCACAATTAAAAATTTTAATCAAGAAAAAAAGAAGATTAATCTCTTTCAAGATAATCTTCACCCTTAAAAGGCTCTTCAAATAATAGATCTCTATAATTTTGTTGTCTCAATACTTCGTATACAGCAATCGCAACAGAATTAGATAAATTTAAAGCCCTAATATTATCATTCATAGGAATTCTCATACAATTATCCAAGTGATTCTTTAAAATATCCTTAGGAATACCTGTACTTTCCTTACCAAAAATTAAATAAATATTATCATCAACATTACTAAAATCAAATGAAGTATGTGGTTTTCTACCATACCTAGTAAAAAAATAATACTTACCAGGATTTAACTCTAAAAATTCATCAAAATTTTTATAAACCTTATAATTGCAATGATCTATATAATTTACACCACAACGTTTGATACTCTTTTCATCCAATTTAAAACCTAAAGGTTCAATCAAATGCAAATACACACCAGTACCAGCACATGTTCTCATAATATTACCTGTATTTTGTGGAATTTCAGGTTCATACAAAACAACATTAATCATAATTATCCTCCAAATAACTACACAACTCTTCATAAGAAAAATTATAAACAGAAGTTACATCAACAATTTTACCATTATGAAAACTTATAAAAACAGGTAAATCACTTTTATTCAACTTATTCTCATATGAAAAATCACCTAACAAATTATTTATATAATTATACTTTTTCAATTCATCAACATTAATATATAAAATTCTATTTTTTAAATTATTAGAACTTATAACATCTTTTAACATATTTTCAAATGTCTTCATATCACGTTTTTTATAAGAAGAAACATAAATAACATAATCATGATCTTCTTTTGTATAATTATCAATATTATTATATAACTCCTCATAATTTTTCCCAGTAACATCAATAACTAGATTTCCTATATCAGAATCAATTATGCTACTATTTGAATTATTATAAATTAAACAAAAATAAATAACAGATAAAATAGTACATAAATATATAATACATAATAATATATAATTCTTAGATTTCATTAAATCACCCTATTCATTATTAACATCTAAATCATTAATATCAACAATAGGTAATTCTATACCTTCTTCAGAACATACCTTAGCGAATTTATCCCTAAAAAGAGCTAACTCTTTAACAATAGAATCAGGATAAATTCTCTTACTCATCTTAATAGCATTATAAACATCACTAATACTAACCTCACTTCTGTTATCAACTAAAGCCATAGAAAAAGCTTGTGATAAAACAGAAAAGGCAACATCTGGATACATTGCAGATAAACCATATACTCTTTTATACTCACTAGTTGCAGAAACAATAGATTCCAAAAGCATATTTACAATATAATCATTATACTTAAACTTAATACCTGTCTTATGTTCATACTTTGGCAAAGATTTAAACAATATTTCAACAGTAGTTTCAGAATCAGGCTCATTAACATCAATACGCTCAAAACGTCTTAAAAAAGCCCTATCACGAACAACATAAGTTTCATATTCAATTGTAGTAGTAGCGCCAATAACCTTGATATCTCCTCTATCAAGACTTGGTTTTAAAATATTAGCCAAATCAATAGGACTATCACTATTAGAACTAACTAACATATGAACCTCATCGATAAATAATATTACCTTACTCATCGATTTAAGTTCATCAACAAGCAAATTAATATTTAACATTTCACTACCATCAATAACTACTTTATTCATTAATGAAGAAGAATTAACCTTAAAAATTTTATATCCTTTTAAAACATCAGGAACATTATCATTTTGAATTAAATATGCTAGACCCTCAACAATAGCTGTTTTACCAATACCTGGTTTACCAACAAGTAAAGCAGATTTATCAGGTGCAAGCAAAACAATCATTAACTTCTTAATTTCATCCTCACGAGCAATAGCCGGATTAGTAACATATTCTCTAGAAGTCAATTCCTCAGCAATATTATTAATAATCGAAAAATTTTCCATATTAATCACCTATATATCCCATATTTTTATATGCTTTAACAACATTTCCAATACTCTCACTACCTACAATTCGATAATAAACAGAAGACTGTAAGCCATCTTTAAAGAAAATAGTAGTAGGAGTACTTTTAAAATTAATTTCAGAACCTAACTTATTAGCTTCATCTTCTGATAACTTAGAAATATCTATATAAAAAACCTCAACTTGATATTTTTTTATAAAACTTTCCATTGTTGGTTTAAAAACAGAACATGCACTACAAGTAGAACTACCAATAACTAAAGGAAAAGTCTTTTTATCATCAACCATATTATTAAACTCATCATAACTAATTTCTGTATAAGTTGATAATTTATTAGAACCACAACCAGTAATCAAAAAAATCATTAATAAACCAAATATCAAAAAATATTTCTTCATATACTCACCTCACATACAATAAATATTATATTACAATAAAAAATAAAAAAAAAGAGATTTCAAAAAATTAATCTCTTTTATAAATTATCACTTGATCAGGAATCAAATATAAATTAGAATTTTTACTAATAATTTCATCAATTGAAATACCTAAATTAGAAGAAATATCCTCTAACGTATCTCCATCATTAACATTATAAATAGAATAATATGAACGTGGAATTAGCAACTCTTGATTAGGATATATATAATCATACTCCTTTATACCATTTATAGAATATAACACATCAACATCACGATTATACTTTTGTGCAATAGAATATATGGTATCACCATTTTGAACAGTATAAGAAAAATATAAATCATCATTTTTAGGTAAAACAATATCATTACCAGGAACAAAATCTGATACATCAATACCATTCAAACGAATTATTTCATCAGTAGTTATATTCATTTTCTCAGCAATTGAATTTAAAGTATCTCCATCTAAAACTTTATAAACTTGATACACCATATCACCTCATACTAATATATGAGATTAACCTAATAAAGTTACTTAATTAGCAATTCTATGGTGAACAACAGGACTATCAAAATCCAAAGCCTTAAAACTATATCCATGAGCAAGTCCATATTCAATAACACTACTTACAGCTCTTATACTGTTGATATTAGTATCATGTTGTAAAACAATATAATATGAACCATTACCTAACCCATTAATAATATTTTGAGCATAAACATCACTACTCATCATAGTACCACTTGCGTCCCCACTCGAAACATTCCAATCGAAATATTTAAAACCTTTTTCCTCAACAATACGAGATAACTGCGACATAATACCGGGATTAAACCTACTTACAGTATTTGAACTTCCACCTGGAAATCTAATAATATTAGAATAACTTCCAGTTTGATTTTTAACAATTTCATTAATTGAATTTATATCATTCAAAAAAGAATCGCTAGAAGAATATACTAAACTATAATTATGAGAAATAGTGTGAAGTCCTATAGAATGACCTTGTTTATACGCTTCACCAATATAATTAAAATAATCAGGCTTTAACCCAGTAACAAAAAAAGTAGCCTTAACATTATATTTTGCTAATACATCCAATAATTCACCAGTATATTGGCTAGGACCATCATCAAAAGTTAAATATATTACCTTGTCACCATTTTGAGAAGGAGAATAAACAATAACAGTTCTAGTAATAGAATTAGAATTTCCAAAAGAATCACTAATAGTATATGTAATATAATAATTACCAGGCGCATTAGTATCAACATTACCATCAACTAAAACCTTATCAGTTATATCACCATCACAATTATCAATAGAACTATATCCTGGATCAGAAAATGAAGAACCAACAGGTATATACATAGTCTGATTCTCATTCAAACTAATACTAGGTGAATCTAAATCTTCACGTTTTAATAAAACAGTTTTAGAATCAAAATTACCAGAAGAATCAGATACACTTAAAATTAAAGAATCATCCTTAACATCAGTTATAACATTAGAAGTAATATCACCATCATAATTATCATACGCAGTATAATTAACATCATAACTATTTGAATTAGGACATATAGATACCGAATCACTAGTCACATTAATAATAGGCTTCGACCTATCAACAACAGATACTTTCTTTGCAAAACTTTTTTTATGACCACCATATGATGCAGTATATAACACCTTATAATCCCCTAAAGAAGAAGTATCAACACCATTATGAACCTCAACATCAATTGAATCACATTTAAATGAATTACCATAACAAGCACTTATACTTTCAGGAATAAAATCACTTTGATATTCTAAAACAATAATATCATTAGAAACATTAAAAATAATTTTTTTATGAAATATTAAAAACAAAACTAAAAACAAAAAAAATAAAGCTAAAAGAATAATAAACAATAATCTATTCTTCTGTATAAACTTTTTCACAATAACCATCCAAATCCTTTAAAGCGCTATCCATAATTTTTAATGCTTCATCATTATCAACAACACCTACTAAATGTTCATCATTTAAAATATCTACTATTTCCTGGCCTAATTCACCATCTACAGAATCAATATATTTAACAATTTGTCCATTCTCTAAAATCAAATTAAATTTATTATCATCAGCAGCACAAGTTATTTCATCAGTAACAATAACAGGTTCGGTATCACTTTCTAAATCACCTTTACACCCAGTAAATATAAATAAAAAAGAAAAACAACAAATTATTTTTTTTATCATAAAAACTCCTTTCTAATATCTTAATAATAGAAAAAAGTAAACAATAGTCATAATGCAAATACATCAAACCTAAAAATGTTCACTTTTTATATAAATATTAATTATTCACATTATTATCATTGTTAGAAGAATTATTAATAGATTGACCAAACATACTATTAAATAAATCATTATTTTGATTAACAGTACTTTCTAAAGTAGTAACATTTACAACATTATTATCCTGACTAATTGGTTCAACTATATCAATTATAGGTTCAGAATCAACAACATCAATAATTGGTTCAACTACATCATCTTCAATAATAATTTCTTCATCTTGATTATTTTCTATTGGTTTTTGCTCAAAAGAATTTGATGAAATATTTTGAGATTGAGGAAGAACATTTGAATTAATCTCAGGAACCAACTGAGATAAAGGAACAAAGTCATCAGAATTTGAAGATAAATTTTCACTCTGCGATAATTGCATATTAAAACTTTGTTCAGAAAAAGGTTTAATCTCCTTGTTTAATGATTCTAAATCAGGAATTGGACTACTTTTTAAAGAATTATCCTCCTCAATAACATTCTTTTTCTTCTTACTCATCAATAAAATAAATACTACAACTAAAATTAATAATAAGCCACCAACTATGACTAATACAAAAGTATTTGAAAATAAATTTTCCATAATAAATCCTCTCTATTAACCAAAACTACCTTACTATATAATAGTATAACACAAAAAACATATTTAAACAAAAAGTATTTAAAAGAATTTTTTATATTTAGAAGAAATAGCTTCAAAAACTTTTATCCCATCAACAGCTGCAGAAACAATACCACCAGCGTATCCAGCTCCCTCACCAGCAGGATAAATACCAAAAACATTAGACTCATAAAAGTCATCCCTTACGATCTTTACTGGTGAAGAAGTACGAGATTCAACACCCGCTAAAATAACATCATAATCAGAAAAGCCATTAATTCTATGATTAAAATAATCCATAGCTTCCTTAAAAGAATTATTTATATCATCATTAAATAATAAATTTAAATCAGAAAAAGTATATTTACCTTTAATCATAGGTAATATTTTACCAAAATCAGAAGATTTTACACCATTTACATAATCACCATATTTTTGAATAGGAATTAATCCACCACCCAATTTATATGCAGTAGCCTCCAATTTTTCTTGAAACCTTACCCCATCAAATAAATTATGTCCATAATCTGATTCATTAACAGTAACAACAATAGCACTATTAGCAATACCACTACCTCTATCATGATTACTCATACCATTAACAACAAGACGCCCATCCTCACTAGAAGCATTAACAACATATCCACCTGGACACATACAAAAAGAATAAACACCACGCCCAGAAGAAGTATTATAAGTAAGCTTATAACTAGCAGGTCTCAAATACTTATAAAAATCACCATATTGATTATAACTAATCATATTCTGATCATGCATTACACGAAGTCCAACCGCAAATGGCTTATTGCACATATCAATACCCTTACTATGAAGCATCCTAAAAGTATCTCGAGCACTATGACCAATAGCTAAAATAAGAATTTCACAATCAATAATCTCATTATTTACAACAATAGACTTAACATGATTATCAACTATATTAATATCATTTAAACACGAATTATATCTAAACTCTCCACCCATTGAAATAATTTTATTTCTCATATTTTTAACAACATCACGTAGCTTATCAGTACCAATATGTGGCATATAATCATATAAAATTTCCTGAGGTGCACCATTATCTACAAATATGTTCAAAACTTCACCAATTCGATTATTCTTATCCTTAATTTGAGTACTCAACTTTCCATCAGAGAAAGTACCAGCACCACCTTCACCAAATTGAACATTAGAATTAGAATTAAAATTACCATTATTCCAAAACTCATTAACAGTTTTTACTCTACTATCCATATCTTCTCCACGTTCAATAATAAGAGGTTTATAACCTTCCTTAGCAAGCTCATAAGCACAAAATAAACCACAAGGTCCACTACCAACAATAACAGGTCTATTATTTAACTCATTATTACCACTAGGAGAATATGAATATTTATTAATAACTGACATAGTAACATCATTATCAAACTTAATCTTATTAATATTCTTAACATTAACATCAACTTCATAAACAAAACACACATTATCCTTATGTCTTGCATCAATACTCTTTTTTACCACATTAACATTTACAATATCATTTACATTAATTTTTAATTTTCTTACCAAAGCACCATATAATTCTTGAATATTATCTTTTTTTACACTAACTTTAATCTGTCTAACTCTAATCACAAGTATCACCTACAGCTTCCCCAGCAATTATACCAGATAAAAAAGCAAAACCTAAATTATATCCGCCACAATCACCAGTAACATCCATAACCTCTCCAGTAAAATATAAACCTGGAACAATTTTTGACTCAAAAGTACTAACATTAATATCATCAAGAGAAATTCCACCTAAACTTACTTGAGCAACATCAAATCCTCTAGTACCAACAATATCAACATTAAAAGAAATAAGATTATCAAATAACAATTTTTTCTTATTACCCAAATCATTCCATGAACAAGAAAAATCAATATCACACTTTTTTAATATCACATTAACAATATTATAATTTAAATAACCTTCTAATAATTCACCAATACTACGATTTAAAACACTATTATTAACCTTATCAAATAATTTACAAAAATCATTATAATCATCAACAAAATTATATAAAAAATTAATATTAACACTACAATTACCTAATCTACTCGCAATATTACTCAAGTTAAAAATACAGATACCGCTTAAACCATAATCAGTAAACTGTACCTCACCTATTTCACTCTTTGAACCTAATGAAACACATACATCACATCTAACACCACTTAAAGATTTAATAAACTTATCATTAGAAACCAAGCCAACCAAAGAAGGCACTACAGGAACAATCTTATGACCTAAAGACTTACCGAATAAATATCCATCACCATCACTACCAGTTTTAGGATAAGACTTACCACCAGTACTAATAATAACCTTATCACAAATATAATCACCATTATTAGTAGAAACAAGAAAACTATCATTTTTCTTAACTATGTTCAAAACTTTAACATCATTTCTTACATCAACACCTCTTAAAGAAGCCTCCTTAAGTAAAGAATTATGAACACTATAAGCCTGATTAGAATTTGGATAATAATATCCATTCTTAATCCTTGGAACTACGCCAATACTAGATAAAAAATCTAAAATCTTTTTTTTACTATCAGAAGTAATAATATTAGATAATTTGTCAGTAGAATCAGAATAATAATGTTCAAAACTAAAATCATCATTAAAATAATTACATTTTCCATTACCAGTAATAAGTAATTTTTTTAAACACTTACTGTTCTTTTCCAAAACAACAACCTCATTATTATCCCTCTTAGCAAATATAGAAGCAACAATTCCAGAAGCCCCTCCACCAATAACAATAATCTTCATAAAATCACCAATAACATTATACTATAAAAAAAACATTTCATAAAGAAATGTTTAATTATATATTTCTAACTTATTTTCAATCAACCATGATGTAGCAAAGAAAGAAATCAATGTTAAAACAATATAAATAATATCAAGAATTAAATCTGGATAACTTGTATCTATTTCAATTCTTCCTATAAAATAACCAATAAAATAGAAAGAAACAAACCATATAACAACACCAATAATCTTGCTTCCTTTACCATCAGGTCTAATAACTTTACCAATTACATACCCTAATACAACAACAGACATAAATGTCATAATTGAAAAAATATACACGATACATAATCTTATAAATTCTGCTGCAGTAATATTAGAAAATATTTCCTTAAATAGTTCAAATACATTTATATCTACACCCTTATAAAGTAAAATAACTAAACCAACTATACCTATAAATGAATATAAAAGATTAATTATAAATCCAATAACAAACTTAGATAATAAAATCTTATTAACAGATAAAGGAACCATACTTTCCAATAAAAAAGTCTTCTTTTTAAAAGTATCAACTACTCTTTTAGTACCTATAACAAATGAAAAAACTAAAGATACATATAAAATAATAAAAAATGAAAAATGAATTAAACCAGCCAAAACCAATGACGAATCATAAGGTATAATAGCTGATAATAAATATATAGCACCTATACATATAAAGAATATATATTTATTAGAAAAATAATCCTTTAAATCCCACTTAATATAATTGCCCATTAGTAAACACCTCCAAATAATGTTGTTCTAAAGATTTATCAATATTTTTAACATCAAAAAAGTCACATATATTACCTTGATTTAAGAATATTGCAGAATCCAATATTGGACATACATCCTTTATTAAATGAGTAGATATAATAATAACATTATTAGCATTTGATATTTCTTTAATAACAGATAACATTTCATGTTTAATAACAGGATCTAAACTTCCAAGTGGTTCATCCAACAAATAAATAGGAACATTACGAGCCAAAGTAAGCATTAAAACAACCTTCTCCTTATTACCTTTAGAAAGAGATTTAACACTATCGTTTACATTTAAACTCAACTTACTGCAAAGATACTTTGCCTTTTCTAAATCAAAATCAGAAAACATATCCTTATAATAATTAATTGAATCCTGAATAGTCATAGAGTCATATAAAAACTCCCTATCAGGCATAAAAGAAACATAAGACCTTGTAGTAAAACTTACAGGTTGACCACAAACATAAATTTCACCAGATTGATGTCTTATAATTCTCATTATAGTCTTAATAAATGTAGTCTTACCACTTCCATTTGGTCCCAATAATCCAATTATTTTACCAGTACCAAGATTAATATTTAAATTATTAAGAGCCACTTTCTTTCCATACATTTTTGTAACATTTTTAAGAACAAGTACATTTTCCATCATATAACCTCCACAATAATTATATTAATAATTAAAAAAATTGTCAACAAAACAACTCTTGCATAAAAAAAACACTATAATAGTGTTTTAATATTCAAAATGGCAGGGGCGGAGAGAATCGAACTCCCAACAGTGGTTTTGGAGACCATTATT
>CAMVEA010000011.1 GCA_947166405.1 uncultured Candidatus Saccharibacteria bacterium | reverse complement strand
CTGCTGGCTCTATGCAAAATGCTACCACTAGAGATAGTGTATGTAACTCCCTCACACCTGCTCCAATAGACGGCACTGCTAACCTAGCCTCCGTCTCCGCCCTTACTGACCAGCGTGACAACAACACCTACGCCATCGCCAAGCTCGCAGATGGTAAATGCTGGATGATTGAAAATATGCGCCTAGATAACACTAATAGCGATAATTCTACAGGTGCATTAGCACAAGGCTACGCCACAAATGCTACTTATGGTAATTTCGCTGGCCTTGCCAATCCAGAATCACCATGGGCGAACATCACTACTGCAAACAGCCTATATAGCACTGACGGAGCAGATAACACGACAAACATTGGCTCAACTAATGCTACCTACAGATTCCCACGCTATAACAACCAAAACACATCCGATAGAGCCTCTGCTCCTGCTACAGGCGCCAACACATACAGCTATGGCAACTACTACACTTGGGCTGCTGCTATTGCTGATCTTAATAACTATACTTCCAACAACGCTTCCGTTACTAATACTTCAATTTGCCCAACTGGATGGCATCTACCAATTGGTGGAGATAAGAATAATGCTACAAATAGCGAATTCTGGACTCTTGGTGTTGCAACAATGGGTACTGAACCTGCTAATACCTCCAGCCAAACATATCCATATTATCAAAGCTCTGAGACTAATAGTGCCGGTAAGACTGCAACACTTGCCTTTAGAAGTTACCCTAATAACTTCCTCTACTCCGGCTACGTCGTCAGCGGGTCTGTCAACGATCGAGGTAGCTACGGCTACTACTGGTCGTCTACCGCGAACTATAACAACTACGCTTACAACTTGTATCTGAATAGCGCGTATGTCTACCCAGGTACTAACAACAGCCGTAAGTACTACGGTAGGACTATTAGGTGCTTAGCAAGTTCCTAGGCGCTTGCTAATGGCTGCAGTCGAGGGGTTGCTCCCCAGGATACAGAATCAAGGAAATTGCGGTTTACCCCTCAAGGGCTTCAGCCCCTGAGGGGTAAATTGTGATTTCCGGCCTAATTGCAAAAAAGTGGGTATGGTAATGCTTAAACCATGAATCTGGGAGGAGGAAGTCTTTGCTGTAACGAGAGCCAGACTTCCTCCTCCCCATTCTTATTTCTCTTTTGCTTCCTTTCTCTTTGTGGAAAATTAAAAAGTGAGCCTAGATTGGCTCACTTTTCTGCTATCCTAATATTTGTAAACATAATCAGGAGATAGCATTATGAACAGCAAACACTGTCCACACTGTCATTTTAGCACAGTGGTTAAAAAAGGTACAACTAGTAGTGGCAGACAGAGGTATAAATGTAAGAAATGTAGTAAATCGTGGACTTCTAAACCTCATCCTCAGATTTTAGCAAGAAGGCTCTGGTATGATTTAGTATTCCATAATCTGAATGTAGCAGAATTATCAAATAAATATAGCCTGTGCGAGCGAACCATTCGGAACAAGTTAGACTTGTATAATCCATCTCCAATTTTACCAAACGAAAACGACAAGGATGTAACCGTAATCGCCATGGATGTTACCTTTTTCAGACGCACAGGCGGCATTCTAACGGTTCTTGATGTGCACACTGGTAAAGCATTGTATGAAGCCGAGACTGGTGGCTATGAGACCGTTTGGGACTACGAAAAGGCCATCAGGACACTACTGAAATATAAAATACGACCAAAGGCAGCAGTAGTAGATGGCAAGAAAGGCGTAATGGAAATGCTAGAATCCTATGGTATGCATGTCCAAATGTGTCAGTTTCATCAGAAGAAGATAATACGTAAATATATCCGTAAGGATCCAATTCTTGCGGAAAACCGTAGCATTAAAGAACTGTCCGATGCTCTTACCCATACGCATCGCAAGATGTTTGAGGAAATGGTTTATGTATGGCGAGCAGTAAACTATAGCTGGCTACACGAGAAAACTTGGTTTGAGGATGGAAAATGGGAATACACACATAAGGATTCCAGAAGTGCCATCAATAGTCTATACAAAAATCTACCTTATTTATTTACATTTGAAGACTACCCAGAGCTAAATATACCAAATACTAATAATAAAATTGAAGGCGTACACAGTGAGTTAAAACGAAGGCTAGCCAACCATCGCGGGTTGAAAAAGAGTCAAAAAATTAAATTCGTGCGAATTTTTCTCTCTGGAAGAACAGAGGTATGAAAACCCACATTTTTGCTATTTACTCTGATTTCCTTGGTTTTGTTTTAAGAATGATGGTTTTGTTTGAAGTGATGACTGTGTTAGTTTGGTTAAAGTTGAATGTAGTACATAAGCTTCTTTTTTTGAATAATCAACTATCATGGTGTCGAAAAGGGCTTGAAAATGCTGTGTTGGGTGGTGTATAATTGAGTTAATTAATGGAGGAATAATATGAAAAAATACATTGCAGAATTTATCGGTACGATGGTGTTGGTGCTGATTGGGTGTGGTACAGCGATGGCGGTGGGATGCGACCCGATGATGGGGAGTGGATACATACTAACGGCGTTTGCGTTTGGGTTGGGGCTTCTCACGATGGCTTATTCAATTGGTAATATCTCGGGATGCCACATTAATCCGGCGGTGTCGCTTGGGATGCTAATGTCGAAGAAGATTGGCATAAAGGATTTTTGGGGTTATGTTGCATCACAGGTGCTTGGTGCGTTGGCTGGAGCGGGTTTGCTTGCGCTGATATTTAATGGGGCTGGAATAGTGGATATGACTGGTGGATATGGTTCGAATGGGCTGGCTGGAGTCAATGATAATGCGTGGATTGGGTTGCTCGTCGAGGTGCTTTTGACTTTTGTGTTTGTTATTTCGATACTCGGTGTTACTTCGGACAAGGCGAAACATGGTCATGTGGCGGGGCTGGTGATTGCATTGTCGCTTGTGGCAGTGCATATTCTTGGTATTGGGCTGACTGGTACGAGTGTGAATCCGGCAAGATCGATTGGGCCAGCCGTGGTGGCAGGATTTGGTGGAAATTGGGCGCCGATGGGGGCGGTGTGGGTGTTTATCGTGGGGCCTCTTGTAGGGGGATTATTGGCTGCGGTGGTATATAAGGCATTGGAACAGGGTAAAAAGTAATATTTATATAGAGAAGATTGAAAATAAAATATCTACTTGACTTTTTGTGTACTGTATATATAATCATTAGTATAAAGGTTATTACATAAACATAAAAAAACAGAAAGGTTATATTATGGCTCAAATAAAAGTTAATGTTCAGGGACATGCTTCTGATGTGCCGCCTAGCGAAACTACTGATGCTGATGGGGCAACTAATGAAGTATTGGCAGTTCCGAATACTGGGGTGATTAGTAATTCGGAAACGGGTTTTACTAGTAGTACGGCAACTTGCGCAATATTGATTGGTCTTGCTGTGCTAATAGCGGGGGTTGTTGTCGCATTGTTGAAGAATAGGAAAAAAACGATATTTGCTTCAGGGCACGGAATGGATATTTCGCATGGGAAGGGTTGGGTGCTCGGAATATTTGGCATTGCTGTAGTTATGGGTACCGTAGGTGTGATTGCGATAAAAAGTGCGAATGAAGTGGAAATAACCAATGCTGTTTCTGAAAACTCTCGGCTCCCGTCGGATGAGGATAGGACTCTTTCTGTTTCAGCTAGCGATATTAATATAGATTTGGTAGTAGATGGTGAAGCGGCTTTCGCTTATGCTAAGAGTGATGTCAGAATAACGACTGGTACGAATTTTGGGTATACTTTGGGTGTTTATTCTTCAAGTGCGGACTTGATGGCTGAAGACGGTAGTAACAATAAGATTTCGGGTGTGGAGAATACGTCGGAGGAAGGGGTGGCTCTCAATGCTAATACGTGGGGCTTTTCGACAGTATTGCCAACGGATCAGAATTCGCAGGTGTGGCATGGGCTTTCGACGGATATTGACGATATAGCCATAGTGAAGTCGACGGATTTAGCAAACTCGGAAGACGAAGTTGTGCCGGTGTATTATGGAGTATATGCGACGCCGGAACTGCCTTCTGGTTCTTATTCTGGAACAACTATTAATTATGTGGCGGTAGCCAATGTCGTGGCGCCAACCTTTACTGTGAATTATGACGGTAATGGAGCGTTCTTTGATGAGGCGCAAACACAAAGTATTAATACGGTGGGATATGCTAAATCTTGTGCAATTGAACGTGCTCATGTAGGTAATAATTATGAATTGATTCATTCGGATAATTTGGATGATGATGGCAATAGGATTCGGGATTTTGGTGAATTGGAGAGTGACTATGTGAGAAAAGGTGTGGCGTTTGAAGGTGCGGTAAAAATGAAGGTTGTGATAGAGTATGGATTACATGTTCCAGCTGCGTTATATACTGATAGTCCAGAAAGTATGAGTGGTTTATATAAGTCTATTAATAATGTTGGACGAGAAGAGATTGTGCTTGACGGTAGTTCATTATTAATTGACTTTAGGATGAATAATAATAATTTGTCGATTAGTCCTAGGACAGGCGATGATAATCGATATGGGTATTATATAAAGGTTTATCCAGTATATGAGACTGAACAAGCTGATACGAGTTATTCTGAATTGCCAAAAGTATGTAGGTGGGCAAATGCGTATGGACATTATATGGATCCTATATTTGCTCAAGGAGAATCGTTGATGGGATGGATGATGCAGGGTTGGTTTGTTACTAGTGAAAAGTATTTCCTGAAGTATATGGAACCTTATTTAGATGCTGAATCTGAAATTGAAGGAGATGTTTATACGTTTACTGCGGTTCGGCATCAAAGAAGTAGTTCTGAAGAATAGGGGTGAGGGCTGTTTTGTGAGTGAATTGATTTGGGGTTTTCAAAATTTAAGAGTTGTGGTATAATGAGTGCATTATGATAACAAAAGAGAATAAAGACAAGGCTATTGCCCGCGTTGCTCGTAATAAGGCAGATGTGGGTTCTCCTGAAGTTCAAGTTTCTATTCTGACTGAGCGGATTAAGGAAGTGACCGAGCATGTTAAGAATAATAAACATGACTTTATGGCCAAGAGAGGTCTCATGCAGATGGTCGGTAAGCGTAAGAAGTTGCTGAAGTATCTGGAAGAGACGGATTTTGAGCTATATAAGAAGACTATTAAGACGCTTGGACTTAGAAAGTAACCAGAGAGCAATCTTTCGACAATCTGCTTCGTTGACGCTTGCGTTGCTCGGTCACCGTACTTTAAGTACGGCTCCTTCCGCTACTCAGCGTCGCCTTGCATATTGTTCGAAATATTGCTTTCTGGAGAAAAGAAAACCCCCGCTCGCGAATCGAGCGGGGGTTTGCCCTGCGACAGGGCAGTGAGGAGTGTGAAATGTGTCAACCCTTGCGGGATTACTCAAGACCCGCGGGGTGTAAGCGAAATTACTCTTTTTAATCGTGACTGGCTTTATTGCGCATGCCGAGATTTTTCAAGAAGATATTGAAGATTCGGTCAAATTCGCCGCGCGAGACGGCTAAGCCGTCACGTTTTTTCTGTGCCATTGCGAGGTATTCCTCGTAAGCTCCATCTTCAGCGAAGCATTCGATAACAGATTTGAATTCCCTGGCGATATCAGGAAAGCTGTCTTCGAATTTCCTGATATGACTGAGGATGGCTTCTGTGGTCTCCTCGACGTTGGCATAGCTCAGCTGAAAGACACAACTGATGATGCCTTTGACATTGTCGTACACGAATATGCCGGCAATGTCGATTTTGTACTTGTTACGAGCCCACTTTTTGACTGTAGCCCACAACTTGCCTAACGGATCGAAGAATGTGTGTGGAAGGTAAAGGCCTTCAATCAGAATACTTGCCATATCTTGATTATAGTGTTCAGTGAAGCTAACAGAGTCCATGTTACTTCTCCTCTCTAAGTTTCTAGGGGTGGGTGATTATATTAACATAAAATCAACCCCTCGTTGTTAATTATAGCATATTTTGCGGAAAAATGCAAGATTTGATATAATTAAACGAGAAAATTAACATATTTGGGAAGACGGCAGATATTGCTTATCTAAATCACCAATAATATCTATTTCGGACGCGCTCGCGCCGGCCCGTCGTTACGGGCGGCGCTTCGCTCATTCCGCTCCTCGTTAGTCGCGGACGGTCCTCGGTAGATATTATTTGGTGATTTAATTGACAATATCTGGAGTTTTCCCGAGAAAGGAATATTTTTATGGAAATAATTAACCCTAATGGCAAGAAAACGGTGCGGGTTTCGACCGAGTGGCTAGGAAGGGAACTGACGCTCGAGGTGAATCGAGTGGGGTTTCGTACGACTTCGTCGGTGCTAGTACGCTATGGGGACACTGTGGTGCTGGGGTCGGTCGTGGTGGGGACGAAGCCAGTGGTGCAGGATTTCTTTCCATTGTCGATTGATTATGAGGAAAAATGGTATGCGGCGGGGAAGATTTCGGGTTCTCGGTTTATCAAGCGTGAGGGGAAGCCGGCGGATGAGGCCGTGTTGGTTGGAAGGCTGATTGACCGTCCGATAAGGCCATTGTTCCCTAAGGGTTATAGGCAAGAGATACAGGTGGTATGTACGGTGCTTTCGATGGATCCGGCTTTTCGGCCAGATTGTGTGGCGATGATTGCGGCATCGTCGGCATTGATGAACGCTGGAGTGCCGTTTGATGGGCCGATTGCAGGGATTAGAATTGGACGAATCTCGGGTGAGTTTAAGGGATTTTTGTCACCAGAAGAGCGCGAGCAGTCGCCGATGGATCTTGTGGTGGCATGTAAGGATGGCAAAGTGATGATGGTGGAAGCTGGGATGAAAGAAGTCCCAGAAGAGACGATCATTGAAGCAATGCACTGGGCGGTGGATAAAGTGCAGCCAGCGCTAGATTTGCAACGAGAGCTCGCGAAGCAAGTAGCGGCGACTCCGCAGGAGTATGAATTGGTACTGCCATCGGAGGAAATAATTGCTGAGGTAGCAGAATGGACTAAAGGAAAGTTTGGCTCGAAGATTCGGGGTAATGTGATGGAACGAGCGCAGATGCTTGATGATATTAAGTATGCAATGCATGATGAGTTTGCATTGTCTAAAGGGCAAGGCGAGACAGATAACGAGAAGGTGGCATGGTATGATGAGAATTTGCGTGATGTGTATGATCAAGCATTTGAGCTTGCAGTGTTTAAGGAAGTGCGAAGGGGGATTGTGGAGGAGGGCGTGCGACCAGATGGGCGCAAGCTTGACGAAGTGAGGCCGCTGTCGTCGCAGGTGTCGATATTGCCGAGAGTGCATGGATCGTCGCTATTTACGAGAGGGGTGACGCAGGCGATGAATATTGTGACACTGGCGCCGCTTAGTTATGCGCAGGATGTGGATACGATGGAGGTGACAGATGGTAAGAGGCGATATATGCATCATTACAATGCGCCGTCTTATACTGTCGGTGAGCCTGGTAGGATTGGTTCGCCTGGTAGGCGTGAGATTGGGCACGGGTATCTGGCGGAGCGAGCTTTGATTCCGGTATTGCCTGACGAAGAGGAATTTCCGTATGCGATTCGAAGCGTAACTGAGATTATGTCACAGAATGGTTCGACTTCTATGGCAGCGACTTGCTCATCATGTATGGCATTGATGGATGCTGGGGTACCTTTGAAGCGACCGGTGTCGGGGGTGGCGATGGGGCTGATGGTGGATGTGCCGAAGGGTCAACCGATTACAGCGGACGATATTGATAAGGCTTATGTGCTGACGGATCTGATGGATGCGGAAGATTTTGCTGGGGACATGGATTTCAAAGTAACTGGTACTGAACAGGGTGTGACGGCGTTACAGATGGATATGAAAGTGCATGGGCTTCCGGTGGAGATTATGGAGAAGGCTTTGAAACAGTCGCATGAGGGACGGATGTTTATCTTGAAGCATATTATGGAGGTGATTGATAGGCCAAGAGCGGAGATTAGTGAATATGCACCGAGGATTGAGAAACTGATGGTGAATCCAGATAAGATTGGTGCGATTATCGGCAAGGGCGGCGAGATGATTAATAAGATTACAACTGAGACTGGGGCTGAGGTGAATATTGAGGATGATGGATTGGTGACAGTGGCTGGGTCTGATGTCGAGAAAATTAAGAAGGCGGTGGATTGGATTAAGTCGTTGGTTGAGGAGCCTGAGGTGGGTAAGGTGTATGATGGGACTGTGGTAACGATTAAGGATTTTGGGGCGTTTGTGAATATTTTGCCTGGGGTTGATGGGATGTTGCATATTTCGCAAATTCGCGAAGGCAAGAGATTGAAGTCGGTGGATGAAGTATTGAAGGTGGGCGATAAAGTGAAGGTGAGATTGGTGGCGATTGATCATGGGAAACTGAGCTTGTCGATGATTGGGGTGTGATAGAGGGTAGCTCTTGCTACTTTGCTTTAAGGGGGGTAGTTGTTGTATAATAAAAGGTATGGAAAAAATACGGAATTTTTGTATTATTGCGCATATTGACCATGGGAAGTCGACGATTGCCGATAGGATGATGGAGCTGACGGGTACAGTTTCGAAACGAGAAATGAAATCGCAGCTTCTTGATTCGATGGAGCTCGAGCGTGAGAAGGGGATTACGATTAAGTTGGCTCCAGTGACGATGCAATGGAAAGGATATATATTGAACTTGATTGACACACCTGGGCATGTGGATTTTTCGTATGAGGTGTCGCGGTCTTTGCAAGCGGTGGAGACGGCAGTACTGGTGGTGGATGCGACGCAGGGGATACAGGCGCAGACACTTGCAAATGTGTATTTGGCATTAGAGCAGGATTTGACGATTATACCGGTGGTAAATAAGGTGGACTTGCCGGCAGCGGATGTGGAGGGGGTAGCGGGGCAGATTATGAATTTGCTTGGATGTTCGCGAGATGAGATTATTGAGGCGTCGGGGAAGACGGGGTTTGGGGTGGATAAGATATTGGATGCAGTAGTGGAGAGAGGGCCAGAGCCGAGAGGGGTTTGAAATGATAGTATGTTTTACTTGCTGGCGTAGTGAATTTGACTGATTATTCAACAATACTAAAATGATTTTGCTTGATTTTTCATGATTATTATGATAAATATATTAGTATAAGCAGTATATTCTGGGTTTGGTTATCTATTGGGAGATAAAGATGTGATTAGATTTAGGATATGCTATTAATAATAGTTATAATAAAAGGCTGTTTACGAGTATGCAAAAAAAGACTACATCTACCATAACACCAACACTAATATCAACATTAATGCTAACTGGTTTTACTATTCTTTCTGGTGTGGTGCTGTCTTCTACTATTGTTTCTGCAGATAACGATTCTGCAGTAGATCAAGTAAGTATTACTGTACCATCATCCTGTACTATGAGTGGTAGTGGAATGAATTCTCATAATAGCGAAATAGTAAATGGAACTTATCAAGCAGATATTGGTACTACCACACTCCATGCTTTCTGTAATGATAATGAAGGATTTGCTATATATGCTGCTGGATATACTGGTGATGAAATAGGTGGAGAAAATAGCAATAAATTAGTAGGTACATCTGCTAGTAATAATGCAACTATAGAATCAGGTCTTGCTACATCAGCTGGTAATCCTGATATGTCTAACTGGGCGATGAAACTCGCAATTACACAAGATTCTGGTGATACTACTGGTACTAATGCTTTTACGATTGATTCTGCTCCTAACGTAGCTCTTCCTAGCCAAGCAGAATCAGGAACAACTCAAGCTTCATTTAGTAACTATCACGTAGTCCCCAATGAATACACCAAAGTTGCCCACAAGAACTCAGGAACCGACATGACTGATACTACTGGTGGAGTTAAACTCACTACTACATACGCAGCATATATTTCTAAGACTCAAGCTGCTGATACGTATTCTGGGCAGGTTATCTATACTCTCGTCCATCCAGCCTCTCATGCTGCTCCTGGTACTGGTATATCAGTTACTTATAATAGTGGAGAACTCCAATTCGCTGGTGGAGCTACCACTAACCAAGTATCATATGTAGAAGATTGCTCTAATGTTACCTACATGGCCACTACTCCACAAATCGCCAAATCCCCCAACGTAGCAGATGATGGGACAAAGAATACTGCTTATGCATCTGATGCTAATATCTTAACTCCAATCACTGCTGCTGGTGCTACTAAAATGAAAGTCGTGATAACTTATGGTGTCACTAATGGTACTGGACTTGCTATCGCAAAAGGCAATTGGGATGGTATGAGTATGCCCGATATTATAATCGCACAAAGTGAAAACCTAGCTGGAACTGAAACCTATATCTTTGATGGCGATACGGTGACGTTTAATCTAAATAATTTCTCTGGTTCTACTCCAATTACAGACTATGACTATGGTTTCTGGGCTCAGGTTTATCCAATCTACAATACTGAACCAGCAGGCGTAGATACTACTGCGATATGTAACTATACAGCAGATTCTGGCACCTACGTAGAACCTAATCACTTCAAAGGTTCTTGGATAATCGGTAGTAATACCTTTACCGACGAAGCAGAAATTAAAGCCTACATCAGTGAGCACGCTGACGAAGTAGCAAGTACTGGACTTACTGTCACGGCAGCTAATCCATACGCTATAGTCTATGAGGGAAACACTAGTACTGCTGGCACCATGAGTGGCTTTGTCACTATTCCGGATCCAGCGCATCCTAATGATGCAAGTGGAGTAAATAATACAGTAGACCTCATGGCATCTAACTATATGAAGACAGGTTATGGTTTTGCTGGCTGGAGTGAGAATCCTAATGCGGTAGTAAATGGAACTGACACTATCTACGGTCCTAACCAGAACATTAATGCAGGAACACTCACATACGATGAAGATAACAATAAATCTGCCGTACTCTATGCTGTATGGGTACAAGCTAACGGCACTATGCAGAACTGGTCTGGTTGTAGTAGTCTAACAAGTGGACAAGTTACTGCTCTCACTGACAGTAGGGACAGTAACGTCTATACGGTAGGTAAATTAGCCGATGGTAATTGCTGGATGATGGAAAACCTAAGACTAGATAATACTGCTACTATAAATAGTACTGATACAGACAACCCAGCAACTGGCTTCACTGGTATTGCTGCTTCTACTGATGATTGGTGTACAGATGGGGATGAAACCTGTGTCAACCAGAACAAACTAAACACCAACAATACCAATAACATTAACCTAAACGGTACCAATGCTTCAGGCACTCCACTGATCAATGGTCCAGGCCAGTACAATGGTAGTAATGCAAATGGTGGTACTAAAGGTAGTGATGGTAATAACTATAGTTGGTATAGCTATGGTAACTATTACAACTGGTATACTGCTACAGCTGGTACTGGTACGTACAGCCAAACATCCGGCAATGCTGCTACTGGTAGCATCTGCCCGAGTGGTTGGGTACTACCTAGTGGATGGCAAAGTAGTAGTAACAAAGGTCAGTTCAGTGCACTAGATTCCGCTATGGGTGGGACCGGGGACAGTCAATACACTGCTGAAGCCTCTAATAGATGGCGAAGCTACCCAGCTAATTTCATTTATTCCAGTGGCTGGTGGGATTCCGTCGCGAGCGAACGTGGTCTAATAGGCTACTACTGGTCGCGTACAGCCGTCGGTAGTGTCTTCGCGTGGAATCTAAACTTCAATTCAGAGGGAGTCACTCCTAATAGTAACTCCCTCAGTAAGCAGCTCGGTCTAGCCGTACGGTGCTTGAGTCTATAAGAGACAACAATGGATGAATAGAATTTGCCATTATCTTTTCTCTCTTCTCAGCTAGCGAACAGACTAGAAAAGTACTATTTCCTCCCTGCGGGCGCAAACGTTTTGTATTGTTTCTTTATGATGTTGTGGTAGGCTGAGCTGTTGGGATATGGTATAATAATAGATATGACTCGGGCGCTCATATTTGATTCGTATTTTGATGATTATCGGGGGGTGGTGCTGTATGTAAGGATTTTTGAGGGGGAGATTGCTAAGAACTCGGAAATATTGATGATGGCGGCTGGGGTTAAGGGATTGGCACTTGAGGTGGGAGTGCTGACGCCGAAGATGAGCCCTCGAGAGAAGTTGTCAGAGGGGGAAATTGGGTATATAGTAACAAACCTTAAGACTACACGCGAGGCGAAAGTAGGTGATACGGTAACGTTGGCAAAGGGGGCGGAGATTAAACGGCAAGATGATGGTAGATGTGAGATATGGCGTGATGGTGCGAAGATGGAGCCGTTGCCGGGGTATAAGAATGTGTTGCCGTTTGTGTATGCGGGGTTTTTCCCGGTGAGTAATGATCAATATAAGGAATTGAAGGAGGCGATTGAAAAGCTGTCGTTATCGGATTCGGCGCTTCAATATGAGCCGGAGAATTCGCCGGTGTTGGGATTTGGGCTTCGGATTGGGTTCCTCGGGCTTCTTCACATGGATATTATTCGGGAGAGGCTGGAGCGGGAGTTTGGACTAGATCTCATCGTGACGAATCCGTCGACTAACTATGAGGTGGTAATGGCGAATGGAGAAGTGAGGGAGATTAGATCGGCGGCGGATTTGCCTGATATTTCGGAGGTGGCGGAGATTCGGGAGCCTTGGGTGAAGGGTGAGATTATTCTGCCGAAGTCGATGATTGGTGGGGTGTTGGATTTGATTAATAAAAAACGAGGACATCAAACTAATTTGTCGTATATTGAGGATAGAGCAGTGATTGATTTTGAGGCACCGATGGCGAATTTGCTGACGGATTTTTATGATCAGTTGAAATCGGCGACGAGCGGGTATGCTTCGTTTAATTATGAACTTAATGGGTATAGGGCGGAAGATTTGGTGAGAGTGGATTTCTTGGTGGGTGGACATAGGCTCGATGCTTTGTCGATAATGTGTCATAGGACTGAGGCAGAGACTTTAGGCAGAGAAACAACAAAGAAATTGAAGGAAGTGATTCCGAGGCAGAACTGGGAGGTGGCGATTCAAGCGGCGATTGGGGCGAGAATAATTGCGCGTGAAACGATTGGAGCGTATCGGAAGGATGTGACGGTGAAGATTCATACAGGTGATAGAGACAGGAAGGCGAAATTGCTTGAAAAACAGAAACGTGGGAAGGCGCGGATGAAGCGGTTTGGTAAGATTGATATTCCGAGCGAGGCGTTTACGGTGATGTTGAAGAGGGACTGAGTTGGTATTATCCAGTTTTATTGTATTTTGGGATTAGTAAGTGGGAATTAAATCGGTAAGATTGAGGCTTTGTGTATATGAGTTTTATGTTATAATCGTTATATGAAGAAAAAATGCCTGTTTTTCTATTGTATCACACTTATGCTTACTTGTCAAGTTTTACAGGGGTCGTGTTGGGCGGAGGGGATTAGTAGTGGGCAGAAATCTGTGATTATTAATCGATGCGACATTTTGCGAGATGATTTGAAGAAGGTGCAGCGGAATGATTCGCGAACTCGAGTGTATTTGGGTGGTTATTACGAGCGGGTCTTAAATAAGTTTATTATGCCATTTAATGTGAGATTGGTAGAGGGGAGCTTGTCGGATGCGAGTTTTGTGGAAAATCAAAATCGATTTGCGTTGACGAAGACGGCGTTTGCGAATGATTTTGTATATTATCAGAAAGGATTGGAGGAGTTGATTGCGATTGACTGCAAAGCTGAGCCGGAGAGGTTTTATGAGAGATTAGTGAGCGTAAGGAAAAAAAGAAGAGTCGTGGAGCAGGACGTAGAAAAGCTTAAGGGACTGTTGGGGGAGAATGTTAAGCTTGTTAAAGGTTTAATGGAGAAAATTGAAAAATGAGTGAAACGAAAGTATTGAAGAGGAAAAGGACCAAAAAACATAAGCTTTCTAATGGGGGGAGGAATTTGGTGATTTTGGGTCTGATTTCTGTGGTGGTGGCTTTGGCTACGTCTGGAGTTAGCTTGGCGGTATACCATAATTCGGGAGACATTTATTTGGATAGGTCGAGGCCTGGGTTTTTGCCGGATGAAGATGAAATTGTCGGAGAAGAGGAAAGAGCTGAAGAAGAGTATGATTTCGCTAAGATGGGGAGCTTGACGAAAGAAGGAATTCATGAATACCTTGAAAATATGGATGCGATGATAAAAGCAATTGATTCTTATGAGAAGCCATTTGGTTCGGAAGTGTTGTCGGATGAACATTTGGGAATACTGGAGAAGACGGTGCCTGATGGGGCGAGTGGAACACCGGTGGAGAACACTATGGATGGTGATGAGGGAGAGTCGGTGAGATGAATAATAGTCCAGAAGCGTCTGTAATTTGGGTTGATTTTTTTCGAAAAAAAGCTTATACTAAAGTTGGAGATTCCTTTTAATGAATAAGATATACAATAAATCTCAAGTGTTAGGTAGTGTTGCTCTGGCTGCGTTTGTCTTAGCGGTTGTGCTGATGGTGAGCGGAATGGCAAACACTGTGAATGAGATAAGGGAAACGGCGATTTCGAGAGCTCCGGAGGCTATTCTTGCTAGTGCTGGTCTTGATGAGGGGGAGGTGGTGTCTTTGCCGGTGTCGTATTATGATCAAAAAGCAGACGATTGTGTGAATGCGTATGAATTTAAAAACAGAGATGCGCTTTCTAGGCGCCAGTTTGAATGGACGAGATGTGATTATCAAGCTAAGGGGCTTGAGCAGGGTTTGGTGGATTATTATTTGAGTGAGGATTATTTGCCGGTCGCATTGTCTGGTGGACGGATGGTTACGAATAAGGGGGTTAATAGTGATGCTTTTGAGAGATGGTTCAGTGCTGTTGACGGGAAAAGCGCAAGTTATCCTGGAATGTTGCAGATGAAATATGATGCGACGATGGCTGAGTTCTCATTCTATAATGAGTCGTTCTATCCTCTGGATGAGGTGCAGAATGAACTTAGTGATTTGACTCGTGATGCGCACAACCATTTGTTTACGATGAATTTTTCGGTTCCTTTTACGGCATTGGCTGACGGAAACGAGGTTTTTGAAATAGAGGCGGATGACGATACGTGGGTCTATGTGGGTGATAAGTTGGTGATTGATATGGGTGGTGTCCATAATGCTATTATAGGAAAATTTATGATTAATGAAGATGGTGAGGTTTATTCTGGCGTTCAAGATGAGGATTTGGCGTTTTCTGGTGTCAGTGTGCCGGCGGGAGAGAGTGCTATTGTGCGGATTTTTCATGCTGACAGAGATTCAGCTGATTCTAGGTTTAACATGAAGTTTACTGGGATGAATTTGGCGACTGAGAAGTCGGAGTTTGCTAGTAATGATGAAGAAGAGGGAGTGCAAATTGCGTATGACCCTTCTGATCCGACATATCAGGCGCCGCTTGGTGTGACTTCCGTGGTTCAACCTGATACAGTTAAGGGCTTTATCCTGATTGCGACAATCGAAGGTGTGTTTGTGGTGATTTTTGCCGTATTGATGGCGGTGTCGTTAAGATTTATTGTAAAAGCGTATCGTGAAAATAAAGAAAAACGGGATAGGATGGATTTGCAGGGTTAGTTGCGACTAACAGCGTAGCGATAGGCAGGGGTTTGGTAGTTATTTAACGTATTGATGTGGGTTATCGTTTGATTCTCTGATGTGGTTGGTTAAATAATATGTCGATACGATGTGGCTGGTAATGGTAATTATTTGCGTGGTTTGCTGATATTGGCAGGGCGGCCGTATTCTGGGATAATGATTTGGTGCCTGGTGTCGTGGTGATCATAGAGTGGTATTTTTAATTCGTGGGCTAATGTATTGACTATGGTGGCACCAATTCGAAGACCGGTAAATGAGCCTGGGCCTGACATAAATGTAATCTCGGTCAGGTCTTGGAAAGATTGGTGGTTGTCGGCTAGCTTGTCGTGGATGAATTTGAGGAGTTTTTCAGCTAAATCGTTGGCGAAAGTATATTTATATTCGACATCATCTAGTTTAAGGATTGTCTCGGGGGTTGAGGTATCTAGATACATTTTCATATTGTTATATTATATCATATCGCGTATAGGAATTAATCTAGTGGGCAGAAATAGTGACTTTGCGGGTGTTGTTTTCGGAGTAGTTGATTCTGATGGTGATGCGATTGTCTGGCAAGAAGTCAACGATGGACTTGCCCCATTCGATGACGATTATGTTAGAGGGGTTTTGAAGATTTTCTGTTAGATCTTCGATCATGAGACCTGGGTCAGAGAGGCGGTAGAAATCGTAATGGATAAAACTGCCGTTGCAGTGTGGTAGGGCGTAAGATTTGGAAATTGTGAAACTGGGACTTGTGACCGGCTCTTTAATACCGAGGCCGGAGGCCAGACCTTTGGTAAAAGTAGTCTTGCCGGCGCCAACATCGCCAACTAGCTCGATGACAATTGCTTCGGTGGGCTTTGTTGTGTTTTTTTCTTTCAAAAATGACGACCTTTTGAGAGAATCTTCTTCAAGCGTATTGTTTGTCGATATTGTTTGCATATAGAGGTCCTTGGCGTAGTTAGCGCCGAAGTCAAACATCTCTTGTTCCGAGTTGATATTCATTGTATAATTATAGCATGAATATATATATATCTGGAATATCAGGGACGGGGATGGGTTCGTTGGCGTTAATGGCAAAGACGGCGGGATTTGAAGTATCGGGGTCGGATTTAGCTAAGGGCGCAATTTATGATGAATTAGTGAAAGCTGGAATAGATGTGAAGATTGGTGAGCAGGATGGGGAATTCTTGAAGGAGAAGATGGAGGATGGCGTGGATTGGTTCGCTTATACTTCGGCGCTTCCGGAAGGTCATGCGGAATTGAAAATAGCGCGAGAAGCGGGGATTAAGTGCACCAAAAGAGATGATTTGACAGCTTTTCTTGTGGAGAAATTGGGGCTTAAGATGGTGGCAGTGGCAGGCACGCATGGTAAGACTACGACGACCGCAATGATTATTTGGGCTGCATTGAAGCTTGGGCTGCCAGTGTCTTATATAGTGGGGACAACTTTGGGGTTTGCGCCAAGTGGGGCATATCATAAGGGGGATAAATATTTTGTATATGAGGCTGATGAGTATGACAGGAATTTTTTGAAGTATCATCCGTGGCTGGCTGTAATACCAGCGATTTCGTATGATCATCCAGATATTTATCCAACGAGGGAGGATTATTTAGCGGCTTTTGAGAAGTTTAAGAGTCAGAGTGAATCGGTGATTGAGAATGTGAAAGGGAGAATTGTACTGAATGATGGGAAGGAGGGGGTGTATAAGGAGAAGGATTTTGATTTGGCTGGAGAGGCGAGGAGAATTGATGCGGCGCTTGCAGGAAATGCAGTGATGAATATTCAATTTGAAGAGTATCGCGAGAAAGGAATGATAGTTGATTACAATAAGATGCTATTGATTGATACGATAAATGAGTTTCCTGGTGTGGGGAGGAGATTTGAGAGGATTGCTGACGGTGTGTATACGGACTATGCGCATCATCCGGAAGAAATTGAAGCGACAATTGGCGTGGCGCAAGATGAGGCGAAGCGATTGGGGAAGAAGGGTGTAGTGGTGATTTATGAACCACATCAGAATACCAGGCAACATAAGGTACGAGATGGTTATAGAGAGGCTTTCGTGGGCGTGGATAAGATTTTCTGGTTGCCGACGTATTTGACGAGGGAAGATCCTAATTTAGAGGTTTTGTCGTCGGAAGAGTTGGCTTCGGGGTTGGTAAATGAGGATATTGTTGAATTAGCAGAGCCGTCGCGTGGGCTTGGAATAAGAATAAAGGAATATTTGGAGCAAGGATATTTAGTGGTATTAATGACGGCGGGGCCGGCGGATGGTTGGCTAAGAGAGAAATTTGGAGAGTAGTTGATAGTGGGGATTAGGATTGGAGAGCTTGACGGACGCGTTCGGAGACTGGGAGGGAGCGGTCTACCTTTTCGAGGGCGGCGGTGGCTTCTTTTAGAGGGAAGCCGAGGGCGATGAGGGCATCGAGGGCTTCGTCGGGTTCGTTGGTGGTAGCTATCGTTGGGGTATCGGGGGCGCCGTATTTGGATGGGATACCAACTTTGTCGCGAAGGTCGACGATGATGCGTTCGGCGGTTTTCTTGCCGACCCCGGAAGCTTTGGCGATAAAGGCTGAATTGGCGTTGGCGATAGCGTTGCGGACTTCTTCGGCTTCGGCTAGGGAGAGGATGGCGATAGCGGCTTTGGGGCCAATACCTTGGACGGAGATAAGTAATTCAAAGATTTTTTTGGCGGCGAGGCTGGAGAAGCCATAGAGGTCTTCGGAGTTTTCGCGGATGGCGTGATAGGTGTAGAATTTGCGTTCTTCGCCGAGGGTGGCAGAATCGTAATCGAGGGCGGAAACGGTTACTTCGTAGCCGACGCCGTGCACGTCGATAATGATGTTGTTGATGAATTTTTCGGCAATAGTGCCTTGAAGGTGTGCTATCATGAGGGCTCCTTATTTTATATATTTAATGAGGGTTTCGCGTAAATCTTTGACGGGAATGACGAATTTATCGTGGATGGTGGCGGGGGCGATGGCGTGATGGAAACCGAGCTTCTTGGCTTCGGCGATGCGTTGATCGGAACGAAAGGCGGAGCGGATTTCGCCACCGAGACCGACTTCGCCAAAGACGACGTATTTTTCGTCGAGCTTGCGATTGGCGACGGCAGAAGCGATGGCCATGCAGATGGCTAGATCGGAGGCGGAATCGTTTAGTTTCATGCCGCCGACGACGTTGATGAAGATGTCTTGGTCGGAGAGATGGAGCTTGGTACGGCGCTCTAATACTGCAATGAGGAGGTTGAGGCGGTTTAGGTCAAATCCGCTGGCGGTGCGTTTGGGGTAGCCGAAGTTGGACTTGGTGGCGAGGGCTTGGATTTCGACGAGTATAGGGCGGTTACCCTCGAGGGTGGCGAGGATGATGGAGCCGTCGGTATTGGTGCGCTCGGCGAGGAGAGCGGCGGATGGGTTCTGAACTTCTTTGAGGCCGGAGCCGAGCATTTCGAAGATAGCGACTTCGTTGGTGGAGCCGAAGCGGTTTTTGACGGCGCGGACGGTCTTGAAACCGCCGTAGCGGTCGCCTTCGAAGTTGAGAACGACGTCGACGAGATGCTCGAGGACTTTGGGGCCGGCTAGTGTGCCGTCCTTGGTGACATGGCCGACAATGATGACGGCGGTGTCGGTGGCTTTGGCGGCCCTAATGATGAGGTTGCCACAATTGGTGACCTGAGAGACGGTGCCTGGGGCAGAAGAGAGCTCGTCCATGGCGAGGGTCTGGATGGAATCGACGATGACGAGGTCGAAATCGCCAGATTCGATGGTTTTGGCGATATCGTTGCCGGAGGTGGAGGCGGCGAAGCTGAGTTTGTCGGAGTCTGCTCCAAGGCGAACAGCGCGGAGTTTGACTTGGGAAGCGGATTCTTCGCCGGATATATATAATACATTGTGGGTTCTCGCGGTATGGGCGCAGATTTGCATGAGGAGGGTGGATTTGCCGATGCCTGGCTGGCCGGCGAGGAGAGATACAGAGCCCATAAGAATCCCGCCGCCGAGGACGGTATTGAGGTCGTCGAACTCGGTTATGAGGCGGGCTTTGGCGTCGCTTGGGGTGATGGTGGAGATTTTGACGAAGTTGAGTTTCTTGCCGGAAGATTGGCCTTTTGCTAGGGCGGATTTGCTGGTGGTGGACTCGGGGAGTTGCTCGGTCAATGAGTTCCAGGCGCCACAGTTGGTGCATTGACCAATCCATTTGGCGTATTTGGTACCACATTGATTACAAACAAATTGACTCCGCACTTTCATGGATACTATTGTAGCATATATATGTATATATTATAACTATCTAATCCCAAAGCCCTACTCCAGAAGCTTGGACTTTTGAATTTGTAATTTTTACAACATAAGTCAAGAAAAATCTCCTTATTCGCCCTTCGGGCTGGGGGAGATTTTTCATTGTTAGGTTGTAAAAATTACATTCAAAAATCTGGTCTAAATCTTATTATGCTTCTGGAGTAGGACTTTGGGATTAGATTATTGAAACATGATGTGATATATAATATATATATGCGAATACTTGGAATTGATCCTGGGATTGGGATATGCGGATTTGGGTTGATTGAGACTACGTCTCGGATGGGTGCGAGGGCGCTTGATTTTGGGGCGGTGACGACAATGGTTGATGCGCCGATGTCGGTAAGATTGAAGGAACTGTATGAGTCACTTCTGGTGGTTTTTAAGGAGACAAAGCCTGATGTGGTGGCGATAGAGAAGTTGTTTTTTTCGAAGAATATTACAACGGGGATTGCGGTGGCGGAGGCGCGTGGGGTGATTTTGCTGGTGGCGGAGCAATATGGGGCGAAGGTGCGTGAATATACGCCAAATGAGATAAAGAAATCGCTTACTGGGTATGGTTCGGCGACAAAGACGCAAATGGAGGAGATGGTGAGAGTGCATTTGGGGCTTAAGTGTAAACCGAAGCCAGATGATGCGGCGGATGCGCTAGCGGCGGCGATTACGTGTGGGTTTTTGTATCGTGAAGACGAGGCTATGGAAGTGGAGAAGTTCTCTAATTCTAGGGGTAGAAAGAGAAATCGGGGCTAATATTTATGGATTTTTAAAAAAAGTCGAAAAAAAGTACTTGCAATTGTGGAAGAAGTGCGCTATAATAGGGGACAGTTAAGCAAGTCGCCTTTGCGACCTCTACAAACAGTGATGAAAGCGAGGAAATGATTTGAGGTCGCTAATGAAGTGACTGAAGTGTATTCTTTGACGCTTTTCAGTTAACAATTTGATAACGATGAAAAGATTTTAAAGACGGAACGAGCGATTGATTTCGAAGATCGATTGCTAGTTAAGTCAATGCATAAAAAGGTAATTAAGGGCACTGATAGTGGATGCCTTGACAATCAATACCGATGAAGGCCGTAGAAGTCTGCGATAAGCCTCGGGGATCTGACAGCGAGAAATGATCCGGGGATTGCCGAATGGGGAAACCTAATACGAGTCATGTCGTATTGCGCCTGTTTGAACACATAGAGCAGGAAGCGGGTACCGACCGAACTGAATCATCTTAGTAGGTCGAGGAAAAGAGAATAACCAATGATTCCGAAAGTAGTGGCGAGCGAAATTGGAACAGCCTAAACCTTACAAGTTCTATTCTGTGAACTGGTTTACTAGAGCGGAGTAGTATGGTTTAACGGCCAATGCTTGAAGGGGTTGCGAAATTAGATAATTTTTATGCTGAACTTTCGAATTTCGAGGGCTCGGCATAAGAACCGACAGCGTTAACTGAGCGGGTAAAGATACAACACTAAGATCCTAGCAGAAGTACTTGGAATGGTACACCATAGAGGGTGAAAGTCCTGTAAGCGAAAGGGTCTTAGGCTTTATTTATCTTTTTTCAAGTAGGACGGGGCACGAGAAACCCTGTTTGAATCCGGCAGGACCACCTGCCAAGGCTAAATATATTGATTGATCGATAGCGAACTAGTACAGTGATGGAAAGGTGAAAAGAACCCCGGGAGGGGAGTGAAATAGATCCTGAAACTCAGTGCCTACAAGGTGTCGGAGCAAGCAGAACAAAGCCTATGACTGAGGCGATGAGTCGCGACCGAAGGTCGCGCAACTCAGTTTAGTAATAGGTGTCGTAAGCTTTGTTCTGCTTGTGACGGCGTGCTTTTTGTAGAACGATCCAGCGAGTTAATGTTGTTGGCGAGGC
>CAMVEA010000010.1 GCA_947166405.1 uncultured Candidatus Saccharibacteria bacterium | reverse complement strand
CCAGCATTGTATCCTTAGAGGGGATATGTCCTATCCGTTGAACGATGGCCCCACGTCTCACCAAACAATAAACTACTCGACACAGCGCCATATACAACACCACATCATCTTACTCTATATATTATATCTTATTCTTCCGGTTTTCGCAACTTATAATATATTGATGGCGCAAACCTAATTGGAGCCAATATCACCTGTGCTTTGTTCTCCATTTTTACCAAATTCTTGGTGCCAAACATCTTCTTTAATTTCGCACTCCTAAAATTCGATACCGACAGTACCTTTTCCTTCTTGAATCCTGCTTTTTCAAATATATCTTCCACGTACTTCGGGTGATAATTATAGAATCCATCCTTTGAAATATCAGTATAATTAGCTACCTTCCTATCAAATGGATTCACTTTTGATTTTCTCGTTACAAATCGCATTATCTTAGGCAAAGTTCGCTTATTAGCTACTTCAATCACCGCCACACCCCCAGGCTTTAATACTCGGTACAGTTCAGAGATAGCCTTATCCATATCATTCAAATGATGAGCCACTCTTATCATCATCAGCCCATCCAATTCATTGCTTCGAAAAGGTAGCTTATAAATGTCGCCTGCTTTTGTCTCTACCTTATCACCATAAATCTCTTTAGCTTGTTTAAGTTCAGTTTTTGAATAATCAAATATATATACCTTTCTGGCTCTCTTCAAGTATTCATTTGCCAATCTTCCATATCCCCCACCAATATCGGCAAATTTTTCCATGCGCTTCGGTAGAAGCTTTCTTATAGCCATCCGATCAGCCTGATCCTCATATTCCCGATCGGCATCCTCCCAAAAAATCTTCTTATAATCATAACCATTATAATCAGATATTACTTCTTTACTCATAAACTATATTATAACACATTTCACGTTCAACAACTACATAATCGTAAAATAATCATTCTATATTACTCGGGACACTTCGCTCAGTGTCGTATCTCCACGAAGTACCGCCATCACACCTTTCTGCTCAAGAGTCAACATGCCATTTTTCTTCGCCGTCTTCTCTATTGCATCAGTATTAACATCAGCCACATCCCCACGAATAAAGGCTTGAATATCCTCTGACACAACTAGCTGTTCCATCAATACCGTCCTACCAGAATATCCAAACGGCGCCGATTCAGTAGACACAGGATCATAAAGCTTAATCTCACCACCAAGCTCAATCCCCGCCATCACATCCTGCGACACGCCATTCATGACTCTACGAATATAATTTGATTCTGCCTCAGTCGCTATACGCTCCTTTTTTGATGAAGCCAATTTACGTATTAATCTCTGAGCCACCACCAAACGAATTGAAGACGAAAATATCGGGTTAATCCCAATCAAGTCAATCATTCTCGAAAAAGCCGCCGCAGTAGAATTGGCATGGAACGAAGACAGCACCAAGTGACCAGTAATCGAAGCCTGAATTGCCGTCTTTGCTGTATCTCCATCCCTAATCTCACCCACCATTACTACGTCAGGATCCAACCTGAGAACTGACCGCAACCCTTCAGCAAAAGAACCTCCACCACCAGTATTAATCGGAATCTGCGAAATACCAGTTATCCCGTATTCAATCGGGTCCTCAAGAGTAATTATCTTTCTATCCGTAGTATTCAGAGCATTTATCATCGAGTACAAAGTAGTAGACTTACCAGAACCCGTCGGCCCTACCATAAGTACCAATCCTCTCGGATGCGAAATCACTTCATTTATTTCACCGCGCTCCACATCCGAAAGCCCCAACAAGTCCAAATTCAACAATGACTCGTCAAAATTAAACAACCTAAGCACTGCGTCTTGTCCATACATTGTTGGTATCGTCTCAACACGTATATTCAATAAATGCGAAGCGCCATTCGAATAAATATCTTTCTGCATATGTCCAGACTGTGGCTTATTTGAAGCCATCGACACACCGGCGCGAGACGACAACTCACCCATAAAAATCCGATATTTATCCTTATCAATATTTGCAACAGGATGTAAAATCCCATCCACCCTCATTCGAATCCGTATCACATCACGCATATTCTCAATATGAATATCACTTGCCCCTAGTTTGTCAGCCTGATCAATCAAAAAATCAAATACCTTCTCTGTAGATACTTGAGCCAAAGTCTGCGACACACTATTCAGAGTCTCCGAATCACCTTCACTTGCGATTTTTATATCGTCATAATGTATCTCCTGCGGAGGGTCGTACCTTAGTATAAAAACTTTATATGCCGATCCTGATATTAAAAAGAAGTCCACACGCTCCCCCTCATCCATGTATTCTTTTCTTATCGAATCAATCACACTCCTTGGTGTTTGACTTGTCACCATAAACTGATAATGCTCATCACCACCCCCCTTTTGCAGAGGAATCATAAAATTTCGATGCATATCCTCCACGCTAATCAGATCTGGTATCAACTGTGATTCATTCTCAAAATCTCTAGTATCAATATACGGCAAGTTCAACAGCCTAGCCCGCTCCGCCGTTACTCGTTCCTCGTTATCTCTTCGTTTTTGTTGTATCTCATCTTCCTTCATACTACATATTATATCATAAACACAATCATTATGATATAATTAATATCATGATATTAGCTAAGCCCTTCATCTGGTGGTATTTACAAGGTTGGAGTGTTTTCATCAAGAAAAATAAGTCTCTCCTTCTAGACATTACAGATTTTTTTTCTATGGATTCTTTAATTCGCACGTTATTCAAACCATTTCGCCAAATATCCGCCTCAAGCTCCAGTACACAATCAGCTTTAGATATCAGATTCCATATGTTCATCGATCGCCTCATCTCGCGCATCATAGGCTTTTTCTCCCGCTTAATACTCTTAATATCAGGCACAATTATCATCGTAATCGGTGCTATTCTTAGTCTTGCCCTCATCATACTCTGGCCAATAATCCCACTCACTCCAGTAATCGGAATAGCCCTGACACTTATAGGAATAGCACCATGAATAACTCTTTCGATCCCCACAACCCACGTGTACGCACCGCCCGCCAGAAAAACCTCTTATATCGCACTCCAGTTATCTTCATAGGCTACGTTTTATTCATCATCCTCCTTTCTGGAGGAACTACTCTCCTATTATTCCATTATACAGTTGGCTGGATACTGATTGGCTTCTCATCTTGGCCCATCATCTTCGTCTTCTGGATCAAAAACGCCCTTGCATATATACCCACACGCGACACTCGTAACTTTACCGATCTTATTTCAGAAGACTTACTCATTCTCCTTCGCGACAATCTCACCACCAACGACCTAATTCGAATCCTGTCACGTACTACTGGTGGCGCATTTATCATGGTTCGATACGGTCTTACCAGGCCACTTTTAGAGCAACTACTGCCCCTACTGCCAGCCCCCGAATCAATCTACGAACTCTCTCAAGAAATTCTTGCAGCCACCAATTCCAAGACAATCAACGGAGCCGTTCTCACAGTCGCCACCATAAAAAGTTTCCCAGACAGCGAAAAGCTCCTAAGCCAAATCAAGCTAGAAACATCCGACCTATATGAAGGAATCGAATGGTATAATCATCTATATAACGCCCACGACCAACACAAATCTACACATTCAGGTGGCATAGCACGCGATTTTGCATTCGGATACACTCCTACACTTCAACATTTCGCCATCAATCTTTCCGATAGCTATCACCCCAAGGTCAGAGTCCAGCAAGCCGAAAATGCCGAAATCATCAACAAAATTATTCATACCTTCACGCATAGCAATCGTCAAAATATCGCCCTCATCGGCGCCTATGGCACCGGACGCTCCACCATCGTCAACTCATTCGCCGAAATGCTCATAAACGGCGATTCAACAATCCCTCGTACTCTTAGATACCATCAAATATACTCACTAGATGCCCATAGCCTCATTTCCGCCACCAAAAATCAAAGCGAACTTGAATATCTTACAATCAAAATCCTCAACGAAACTTATTCCGCCAAAAACATCATCTTATGTCTCGATAACGCCCATCTCTTTTTTGACGACAAGCCTGGCTCCATTAATATTTCTAGCCTCCTAACACCAGTCATCGAAGCAGGCAATATCCGCATGATACTTATCTTAGACGACCAAAAATTCCTCGAAATATCCAGCAAGAATCCTGCCCTCGCCAATTCTCTCAACAAAATCATCGTTCACCCCTCAGACCGTCAAGAGACCATCAGAATTCTCATGAGCACAATTCCCTACCTAGAACACCAGACCAACAGTATCTACACCTACAAATCCCTCACTACAGCATACCGATTAAGTGCTCAATACATTCACGACATCGAGATGCCTGGCAAAGCCAAGCTTCTACTTGAAACCGCCTCAAATTACGCCGAAAACGGTCTCGTCACCGAAGCATCCGTCGAAACAGCAGTTGAAGCCTCTTATGGCGTCAAAGTCAAAGTCGCCGACAGCACCGAAGATCGCGCAAAGCTTCTCAACCTCGAACAATTAATCCATGAACGCATGTTAGGTCAAGAGCAAGCAATATCAAGCGTCGCCAATGCCCTACGTCGTGCTCGCGCCGGCATCAAGAACCAAAATCGTCCCATTGGCACCTTTCTCTTTCTCGGTCCCACCGGCGTCGGTAAGACAGAACTTGCCAAGACCATATCAGAAGTATACTTTAATGGCGAAGATCACATCATCCGCCTCGATATGAACGAATTCGTGTCCTCATCCGACGTCTCTCGCCTCATCAAAGACGGCGCCTCTGATTCCCTAAGTCTTACGGCACAAGTCATCAAACAGCCCTTCTCCGTCATCCTACTCGACGAAATCGAAAAAGCCCATCCATCCGTTCTTACTACCTTACTACAAGTCCTCGACGAAGGCATCCTTCGCGATGAGAAAAATCGCGAAGTCAGCTTCCGCGATTCAATCATCATTGCTACATCCAACGCTGGCGCCAACTTCATACGAGAGCAAATCAATAATCACACTCCTATCAGCACCATCAAAGAAAAGCTCACCGAGACTCTCATCTCCACAGGTGAATTCAAGCCTGAATTTCTCAATCGTTTTGACGAAATCTGCATCTTCGAACCCCTTACCAAAGAAAGTCTTACCAAAATACTCGATCTCATCATCGCCTCCACCAACAAAACTCTCGCTAATCAAAAAATCTCCGTCGAGCTCACACCCGAATCCAAACAAATACTTATCGAACGCGGTTACGATCCCACAATGGGTGCCCGCCCCATGCGTCGCATCGTCCAGAAAACCGTCGAGAACATCGTTGCCAATTCTATTCTCTCTGGTACAGCCAATCCTGGTTCTACCATCACTATTACCCCATCAGACATCAACACCGAACAATTATAACCTCATCGTCCCCCCCACATTCTATCATAAGCTGACCATATACATCAACATAATCTATTCGTCGCCCACAATCATCCTACCAATTAATACTATTTTTTCCGATAATATCGTTTACAATCGCCCTCACATCCCGTACATTAATTCCACTCCTTCCGTCAACGTCCGCAAGCATTCTCGCCATCCCAATCAAAGATGTCTTTCCCATTATCGCATTCGTAATTATCCTAACATCCCTAACATTAACAGCATGGTCATTGTTTACATCACCAGCATACGATATTACTACCTCTGCCCCCCTTATTTGTCCCATACTATACCTTCTCAAATCGTTATTACCTGTCACCGTCATAGAGCTTAAATGGTTCCAAGTTACTCCACCATCGAGAGTCCATAGCACCATACACGCCTTATCACTTAACACCGAGAAGCTATTCGGCGAATTCGACGTAATTGTTGCGCCACCACCAGTATTATCCCTAAGAACACCATCAAAAGCACTGCTCGTCTCAACAACAAATTCTGCCGAAGCCTCACCATCATTCCAAATCATAGTCAAGACATGTCCACCATCAGACAGCGATTCCAACAGTTCAGTCGAAAGCTCAATTGTAGTATAATCACTTGACAGAGTATACTGCGATGCATTAATATTATTCCCATCAATAGAACATCCCACAAAATCAGATATACTACCATTTCCTCTAAACCATATTCCAACAGCACTATTTTTATAATAACTCTGACCATCACCACTTTCAATAGAATATGCTCGATGAGAACCAGTATCAGCCCGCAAAAGGTACCTCTGCTCCCCATTTCTTTCAGAATAAAACTCTATATAATAATTACGATTATTGGACGGTGTAAAGGAAATGGTTCTGTTATTCCAATCAAACACCATAGCAGAACTATCGTAATTAAGAATAGTATTTGGATAGTATTTATCCTTACGATACTTTCCATAGAGTTCTTCCGGAATAGCAACCGTATTTACCCCAGCGATTCCATTATTCAATAGAATTAACTTATTAACACTGGTACAAAAACCAACCATATTACAAAAACTACTAATCTGAGCATTTGACGCAAGGACATCATCGATTATCAATTCCTCCAGCTCACCACCATGCCAGCCAAGCAGATTCAGACTCCGCGCTGTAATCGGATTATCACTGGCATCCACGCTCAAGCCATATCCTTCCAGCCCAGCCAATGAAGTTATCTGGTTCCCCGCAATTCTAATTCTTTTAATCCTACTCTTATCCAACGACGCAATATCCTGATTAGTAATATTGGTATATGACAAATCCACATCGTCCCAGACTGCAAGCTTAATAATCTTATTCAGATAATCCCCCTCTAATACACAATGACTCAGATTAATACTAGTAAGGTATGGGAACAGGCTCCCTAGTCCAACAATACTATCCAAATGATGATTACTTAAATCCAGCGTAGTAACAATACCACTATTCTGAAACGTTTTCAAAAAACTTAGAGTCTGTCGTTCATCATCGGTATCCACAATCATTTTTTTTAATGAGGGACTTTCCTTTAATGCAATATACAAGTTGCGATTTGAAAAACGAACTTCCCGCGTCGCAGTCGACAAATCAGTAGTAGCCCCACTAATACCAAAAGTATTATAGCTTATCAGCATATCTTCATATGAAGTATATCCAATTTGGGTACTATACACAGGCTCACCGGTAACAGAATCAACCGCAATATCAGAATTAAGTATAATAAACGCACCATTTTGAGATGGTCTCGCCGAACCAGTAAACTTCTCTTTTGGGTAGTTATCATCCCAACCGATAATTGCATATGCATGATCCACCAAGCTATCAACTGATGCTCCAGTGATTCTGCCATCATAGTATCTATTCTGCGTATAATCACTATTGCGCGTAACATAATTAAAGCCATAGAAACTTGTTTCTGCAACAGTCGTAGCGTACAATGAACCATTCTTCATTATATGCCTCTTAATCTGCTCAATCTCGCTGCTAGAAAAAGCCGAATTAGGATGACTATAATTCACAATGTTTGTAACAAAAGCTGAAGGCTTAAGATTATAAAGATAATCATAATCATTTTCATCATACGGATAAACTGCATGTGTTCCGTTTACATCAGTATAACCTTCATTAGAATACGGAACTTCTACTTCAAGAACCTCACCAAATCCACGATCATTATACTTCAACATATAATCCACAAAAGAAGAGCCAGTCTCACTAGAGTTTTCCAGAGACAGCTCACCCCCAAAATCCTCCGACATCATATACACAGGATGAAGCCGCGATAAATCTATCTGGAGGTTATCATTGTGCAATTCCAAATATGTCTCAATTGCTCTAGTAGTTGCAAAGCTCCAACACGATCCCCAAGGCCACTGATAGTGATCCGCCATAGCAACGTGCTCACGAAGATTATATCTACTGGGCAAGACCCCCTCGTACACCGACACACTATTAATATTATCCAAAATAATCGCTTGGCTCGGCATAAAGGTCCGCACACCAAAATAACCCAAAGCTGCCACAACAACCACACCAACTATAATTCTAGGTGGAATTGATATTATTCTTTTCTTTATTTTCATTTCAATACCTTTTTCTTTTATTGCTACAGACAAGCAAAATCCCATAGCCACTTCATCACATTTGACCTATACTATACTTCATATTTTATAAAACCATAGCAGGAATGTCAACTATATTGTTCGTCCTCACTACATCATGTACACTTCGCGACGATAAATAGTTATACCCATTTTAGCACAATAAGCAGCAGGAGTTTGGTAGTTTAGACTTTGATGCGGTCTTAAGAAATGGTAATTATTCAACCATCGGTTTACATAATAAATTAAGTCCTCTTCGGTCACAATATCTTCCTTATGAACATCTAGGCATTCGCGCTGAAGTGAGCCAATAAATCGTTCCACAAATGGTTTTTCTTTTGGGGATTTTGGATGAGCAAAATATTGAACGATTTCTTGTTCCTCCAGAAAGTCCCAGGCTTCACCTTTGTTCTCACTTCCATTATCATTTAAGATAGCTATATCTTTACCAAATATCTTTATTGTGTCTTCCAATGCGATTTTAGCTTGATGAGACGTACTGGTTCTGGACAAGTGGAGATATGCTTCCTTTGCTACCGGGTCTATTGAACACATAGCGTAATATTTACGATTACATGCATATATATGTTTCATATCAAATTCAATGATTTCGCGCGGTTTTGTGGCTTTAAGTCCTGCTGGACGGCGTTTCTTATATTTGTTCCAATATTTTACCGCTTTAACGCGTTTCTTTGTATACTGTTTGATACGATGGAAGAATAAATGAAACTTCTTTATTATTCGTCCTATTGTTGCAGCAGATACGCAGAACTTGGTATTCGGGTAATCTTCTTTAATAATAGCTGCTAATTTTTTGGCTGAGAAGGCACAAGTATCTTTGTCTTCACGATATTTCCTAACAAGAGCAATTACCTCCCAATCATATTGTGGTTCTCTAATGCGGTGTGGTTTCCTAGACTTATCTTCTAACGATTCTAAGTATTTTGGATTAAACCTATTTAGCCATTTGTAAACGTATCCTCTAGTAACTCCAAAATGCCTTGCTGTTAAAGATACGTTTTTATCTGCTTTTAAAAAGAAGAAATCAATCATCTTTAACCGATGCCTTGCTACTTTACTTAATTTTTTCGTACAAATCCTATCTAAATAAGATTGTTTTGGTAAAATAGTAGTATAGATCGTGGACGTGCCGGTTCTACCGCGCATATTGCCTCCTTTAGTTATTAAGTTGGTTTTATATAACTATTATAAACGAGGCAAATTGTTCACGATCTATTTGAGTTTAGACATTTTGTTGCTTTTGACGTTGCGCTTCCATTTTTCTACTTTGTTTTCGGTGTTTTTTATGGCGATATCGATGGATATTTGGTCAGTAAAAATGTCGCTTGCGGCTTTGATGTTGCGGATTGTTTTATAGTATGTCTCGACAAAACCGTCAAATCTAATGGCGCGATGTTCGATTTTTTCTCGCGCAACCGTAAATTGCCAGGCTGCTTTTGGGTCTTGCAGTGCGTAGATTATTTTTACTCTAAAACCGTGCTTTAGACTGCGTTCGATATTCTTTAATGCTTGACCGCTGCCGAAAGTACCGTCCATTATGAAACTGATATTGTGATGGAGCGCGTAGCTAAAGCATTCGCTTAGTAGTGTGTTGGCAGGTTTGCGAAATTCGTCGGCTTGATTGGGCTTGTATCCTGGTAGCCTTTCGGCGATTTCGTCCATGTCGATTCGGAGTAGGTTGACTCCGGAGTCTATAATGAGGTTTTTTGATATTTCGGTTTTGCCGGAGCCGGGTAATCCTGCCATGAAAAATGCTGCTGGCTCGGGATCTGGTGTCACATTACAATTTTGGATTAATTGTTTGATGAATTCATGTTTATTTATCATGTGGCCACCATAGCATGAATGCGATGGTTTTGCAACCCTTTACGTTATGGAATTGGTGAAAGTGGAGTGAGGATTGGTGGAATGTGTGGTAAAATGGGGGTATGGAAAATGTGAAAATTGTTGCAATTGTGGGGATGAGCGGAAGTGGGAAATCTGTATTAGTGGATTATCTGACAGGGAAGGGGTATCCGAAGGTTTATTTTGGAGGGATGATATATAAGGAAATGGAGAAGCGGGGAATTGAGCGGACGGAAGATGGGGAGAGCGAGAAGGAATTTCGTGAGATGATACGCGAGACCGAGGGCAAAGACTGGGTGGTGCGACAGGTGATTGCGGAGACGAAAGATTTGATTGCGGCGGGGCAGAAGAGGATTGTGCTGGATGGAGTGTATTCGTGGACGGAATATAAGATATTGAAGCATGAGTTTCCGAAATGCCTGACGTTTATTGCAGTTGTGGTGGATAAGAAGTTGCGCTATGAAAGAGTGGCAAAACGACCTGGGAGAGCGTTTGACGGAAAGGCGATACGGGAACGGGATAGGTCGGAGATTGAGAATTTGGAAAAAGGAGGACCGATTGCGGCGGCTGATTATTATATTCTGAATAATGGAACGATTGAAGAGGCGGAGCGTGATCTTAGTAGGGTTTTGAAGGAGGTTGAGTTTTGAGTGGGGAGTTGAGCTCGGTTGCGTACAAAAAAGAAAGTTGGAAACGATATATCTTGTGGGAAATTGTTGCGACATTGTTGATTATTTCTGCAATTATATGGATACGTTCTATTAAACAAGAGTTTAGTAGTGAGATGCCGGAAGGGTATCGTTTTGCGGTGATGGATGAGAGGAGTGAAGAGAAAGGGCTGATGACAACTTATTATGTATATGACAATAAGATAATAATGAAACAGGTTGGGCTGAGTGAAGGAGTTGAGGAAAAGCCTGCGATGATATATGATGGAATAGATACCTCTTCGCTGGAATATAATGAGGGAGAATTGGAAAAAACCTGTACCCATAAGAAGTGTTATAAGATTCCAAAAGTAGTGAATGCAATTGAGCGAGTGCTAGTTAATAAAGTTGGAAGAGAATACAATAAATGAGAAGATTAGTATTAATTGATGGGAAGTCAGTGTTTTATCGGGGGTATTATGCGATGGGTGCATTGTCGCTGGCTGATGGGACGCCGACAGGTGGCGTGTATGGTTTTGCGGCGATTGCGATGGAGATAGTGCGGAAGCTTTCGCCGACAAAGGTGGTGGTGGCTTGGGATTCTAAGTCATCGACATCGAAACGGCGGGCGATTTATGCGGAGTATAAGGCTGGGCGAGTGAAGCCTGGGGAAGATTTTTATGCACAGATACCATTGCTTGAGGAATTGGTGGGGGATTTGGGGTGGTGCTTTGTGGAAATTCCGGATTATGAGGCGGATGATATTATTGGGACGCTTTCTAGGCAGGCGGATGAGGTCTCCGGGGGCTCGGAGCAGTTGCTTTCGGGACACGCTCAAGGCCGCTCGGCCAAGCCTACGGTCCCGAAAGCAACTGCATCCGAGCCCTGGGAGACCTATATCATCTCGTCGGACCTCGATATGTTACAAATCGTGGATGAGAATACACATATGTGGCGGATATTGAAGGGGTTTACGGAAATTCAACAGATTGATGTGAAGGAGATTGAGGAGAAATATGGGATTGTCAAGTCACAGTTTTTGGATTTGAAGGCGCTTAAAGGGGATGCATCGGATAATATTCCTGGGGTGCCTGGGGTGGGGGAAAAGACGGCGGCGAAGCTGCTGAATGAATATGGGGATCTGGATGGCATATATGAGCATATAGAAGAGATAAGTGGAAGCGTTCGTAAGAAGCTAGAGGCGGGGCGGGAGTCGGCTTATATGTCGCGGGATTTGGCAAGGATTATGTTTGATGCGCCAGTATCATTGGATGAGATACCTGTTTTTGTGTTTGATAAAGAAAAGGTGATTGAGGGGCTTAAGAAATTGGAGTTTAAATCATTGATACGGAAATTGAATAAAGACGAATTTGATATGGCGTCATCTCGGGACGGGGTTCCTCGCTCCCGTCGTCACGGGGCTCGGACCCCTCATACCTCGGTCGTAACCTCCGGAAGCCCTCGATTGACGCCATATCCAAATTCGTCTGATTCACAATTTAATTCTCGTTGGTCGCGTACGGTCTCGAATCAGATGATTTCGAGCTCCAGCAACAACCCATCTAAAGACTTAATATCTCCAAATTCGTCTGATATGGTTATCGATTGGGATGTCAAGGCGTTGATGCATCGGGATGAGAGAGTTGCGGGGGAGATTCTGAGTGGTAAGAAGAAGTTCTGGGATTTGGCACAGGCGGGGTTTTTGTTGAATCCGTTGGTTCGGGAAGAACCGAGGCTAGTGGTGCCAGAAGAAGAGTATCAAAAGCAGCGGACGGAGTTTGAAAAATATCCAAAACTTTATAAAGTTTATACTGAGTTAGATTTGCCGCTTATACCTGTTCTTTATAAGATGGAACGGAAGGGGATGCTGATTGATATAAAGTTTTTTGGGGAGTTGGAGAAGGAATATGGTAAGGAAGTGAAGCGGCTGGAGGGGGAGGTGTACGGGTTGGCTGGGGCGGAGTTTAATGTGAATTCGCCGATTCAGTTGTCGGAGGTGTTGTTTGACAAGCTGGGATTGCCAGTGAAGGGAATTAAGAAAACGACTCGGGGCTATTCGACTGGGGTGAAAGAGTTGGAAAAATTGCGAGATTTGCATCCGGTGATTCCGAAGATTATGGAATATCGGGAGGCGGCGAAGTTGCTTACGACATATATTACCCCGATGCCTGGAATGGCGGATGCGGAGGGGCGGATTCATACAACTTTCACGCAAAATGTGACGGCGACAGGGAGGTTGTCGTCAAAAGATCCGAATTTGCAGAATATTCCGGTGAGGACAGAGGCGGGGAAGCGAATACGGACTGGGTTTGTGGCTGGTGATGGGAAGATGTTGGTGTCGGCGGATTATTCGCAGTTTGAGCTCCGGCTTGCGGCGGTGTTGGCTGGTGATGAAGCGCTGCTGGCTGATTTTAATAATGATGTGGATATTCACACGAAGACGGCGGCGGAGGCTTTTGGGGTGCCGACTGCGCAAGTTACTAAGGAGCAGAGACGGGCGGCAAAGGTGATTAATTTTGGAATTTTGTATGGGATGAGTGTGAAAGGGCTCTCGGAAGCGGCGCATATGTCGGTGCCGGAAGCGAAGCAATTTATCGATAAATATTTTGAGTTGAGAGCGCCGATTAAGAGGTATTTGGAGGAGATATTGAGGCGAGCGCGTGAAGAAGGGTATGTGGAAACGTATTATGGGCGGCGGAGGCCGACGCCGGATGTGAAGTCGCCGAATTTTGTGGTGCGACAGGCGGCGGAGCGGGCGGCGGCGAATATGCCGATACAGGGAACTGAAGCGGATTTGATGAAACGAGCAATGATAGCTGTGGATAAGATGCTGCCAGAAGGGGCGGAGCTGGTGATGCAGGTGCATGATTCGTTGATTGTGGAGTGTGATGCTGGGATGGTGGAGGAAGTGTCGAAGATATTGAAGCGAGAGATGGAGTCGGTGGCGCCAGAACTGGCTGTGAAATTGGCGGTTGAGGTTACTTCGGGGAAAAATTGGGGGGAATTATAGATTGTGATATTGCTTAATCTAAGCAGGGCGGAATGGGCGATTGGTGGTAGATAAGCAAAGCGGAATGAGTAAAAAGCAATAGTGTAATGGAGCTAAAAGTCTGGGGTGATTGTGGTTGTGATTAAGAAAATGTGACGTGGGGGGTTGATTTGCTATGGATGACGTGCTACTAATGGGGCAGGTTAAAAGGGAGACAATTATGCTTAGACATAAGCAAAGAGTCATACATGGCAATAGCATCGCAGAAAAAAGTAAAGTAATGGTGCGGGTGCTGATGATACTGGCGGTCGCAACGGTGATGATGGGGGTGGCTTGGCGGGTACCGAGTGATTCGCATGCGTTCGCGTGTCCAGATGTGAAGGTGATTTTTGCGAGAGGGTCTGGTGGAGAGAGGTATTTGACTGATGATTATATAGCATTTCGAGATGCGATGGTAGAAAAAATGCAATACTCGGATTTGACTTATGAGATTGATGATTTGGAGTATCCAGCAGTGAGTGTCGATGCCCTTAATGGGCATTTGGGAACTTTACTTGGGGCTTATGTGGGTGGTGGTGAGGCGTATGAATTTGGGGATAGCGTGCGTGAGGGGATTCGTGAATTGGCGCATGAGGTGAATAATGATGGCTGCAGGAATACTAAGTATGTGTTGGCAGGGTATTCACAGGGGGCGCTGGTGGTGATGGATGCGTTGAAGAAAATAAACGCAGATAAGGTAATATATGCAGCGAGTTTTGGCGACCCGAAGATATACTTGCCAGAAGGGGCTGGGCCAGTGCCGAAAGCGTGTGGAGGGATCGGGCTGTCGGAATATCGGGTTTATGTGCCGGACTGCAGGGCGTATAAGGGGACTTTGGGAGCGAGAGAGCCGTACCATACAGTGGATTATAGCGGTAAGGTGGGGACGTGGTGCAATAGGTATGATATTTTCTGTAGTTCGAAGTATAGTATAGACAGCCATGTGTCGTATATTGAGGATGGATTATATGAGGATGCGTCAAGATTTATTTATGCGAAAATTGCAGCGGAGTTTGGGGTTAAAGGTAAATATACTTCGCCGCATGACACTGCGATATTAATTGATTCGACTGGATCGATGAATAGTTTGATTGGGAAGTATAAGGATGAGGCGATGAGATTGGCTGAAAAAACGTTTGAAAATGGTGGTAGGGTGGCGCTGTATGATTATCGTGATATTGATGATGAATATGTACCGGTGGAGAGGTGCAACTTCGAGACCTGCAACAAGGAGACCTTTAGGGCTGGGCTTGATGCGATTGAAACAGATGGGGGAGGTGATGAGCCGGAATCTTTGCTGTCAGCGTCGATACATGTAATGAAGTCCTTGAATTGGAAGTTTGGTTCGACTAAATCGTTGGTGGTATTGACTGATGCGGGATATCATTCGCCAGATAAGGATGGGACGACGTTCTATGATGTAAAGAAGTTGAGTAAAGAAATTGACCCAGTGAATTTCTATATCATAACAGAACCAGATAATGTGGATAGCTATCGAGAATTAGCGGAAGCGACTGATGGTGAAGTGGTCTCGTCGGTAGACGATTTGAGTATACTCACTGATACGATTATGGAGCGATATGATAGTCTGCCGAGAGTGGTGGAGTCGGATGATAGTGTGGTGAAGATGCCTGAATTGGTGATAGAAGAAGTGACTAATGATGGTCGCGGGGGTGTTAAAGTGAGGTTTAAGAGTAGCGAGAAAAAGGTGATGGTGTTCCTGAATGATGCATATATGGGGGTAACAGAGTTTGATTCGATAACGTTTACCGGGCTTCGTGGCGAGAGGGATAATGTGGCGATATTGGTGCCGTTGTCGGATAATATGAGAGGCGAATCAGTGATGGTTGAGCTTGGTGGATTGGGCGGTGCAAGTGAGGTACTTGATGAGATGAATTATAAGTCTGATACGTCGGTAGGCGAATTGTCGGGTGGAAATGCTAGGACAATTGTTATACCTAAGGCGCCAAATACTGGAAGAAAATAATATCGTTGGAGAGATAATATCGGATTAAAACAGAGCTTGGAACTGGGCCGTGGTGGGGGGTAGATTAACAATTAAAAAGTGGAGAGTCGTATTTGGGCTCTCCACTTGAACTAGGTATTCATGAGTTACGGTTAGTGCTGATTAGGCAGTAGCATAGGCGATGTTTTGCTCGAAGGCTTGAGTCTCGAGGGCGGCAAGGCGTTCGGCATCATTGATTGCGGAATTAACGCAATGTTTGACGCGAGCGGATTCTTCAGCTCTCTTGGCGTCATTCCAACGATCGAGCGTGCCTACTAGATAGCCGGTGATGCGACGAAGACGCTCGAACTTGCCTTCATCGAAGTATTCGGAGTGCTCATTGAAATAATTCTTCATGGCTTCCTCGCCGGATTTGTCGCCAATAAGCTTCATGCCGGCTTCGATGAGACAGGATACGTGCATAGTCTCGTATTGATCAAAATCAGAGAGAGCTGATTTGATTTCATTTTCGTTGACTTTGGCATATTTTGATAATGATTTAGCGAATCTTTTTATGTCAAAGTTTTCAGCATCATTTGGGTTGTGATAAATAATTTTCTTCATGGTTCTCCTTTGTAAAATGTTTATGAGTATTACCTAGGAATTATTATATGCGCTATATGTAGTGGTGTCAAGTAGATTTTTGCACTAAATATGGGGTTTTCCACAAGTTTTGACGTTTTATAATTTCGTGGTATAATAATAGTAATATGCCAAGTTGGAACATACATTTGGAGGCTGGAAACAGGCTAGCGGATAAGATGAAGCTTTCGGGAAAAACTCGGAAGGAGTTTTTGCTTGGATGTTTGTTGCCAGATATTAATAATGGGTACATTAATAAGGTTAAAATAAAAAAAGAGCATGGTGAGACGCACTATGCGTTTGATGAAAAATCTTCGATGAATTTTTATGCAGAGAATAAGGCGCATATTGATGCGTTGGAGCCGATTTTTGTGGGATATTTGTTTCATTTGTATACAGATGGGTATTTTAATTATGATTTCTATAAGTCCATTAAGCATAGTGAGTTGGGCGATGGGCTTGATCATGTGGCCAAACGCGAGATAAAACATCATGATTTTTGGATTTATGATATGAATTTCCATCATGATTTAGGAGTGAGCCATAGTGAAGCGTTGGAATTGGCGAAGATAGCAAATAAAGTGCCGGCTACAGATATAACTGCAGAAGATATTGAGGATGTGGATAGGATTCTAAATGATACTGAATTTGCGAATGCGATGGCTGGTGAGGCGTATAAGTTTTACACAAAGGAGCGATTGGACAGATTAATGAATGATGTGATTGCGAGTTTTATGTACAATTACGTGATGGAGGCACAGAGCAAGGAGGGGGCGAAATCTGCTGGTGTGGGGAAAAGTAATGCCTGAATTGCCAGAGGTGGAGACAATTCGTCGTGGGCTCAATAAATTCATTGTAAAGAAGAAGATTGTGGGCATGGAAGTGCTATGTGAAAAATCGATGATTGGTGAGCCTGTGGTGGGAATGGTATTAGATATCCGACGATATGGGAAGGCGTTAGTGATAGATTTGACAGGTGGTGTGTCATTGATGGTGCATCTTAGAATGACGGGGCAGCTGATATATAGGAAGGGAGGTTCTTTTGGGGGAGAGAATAATGCGATTGCAGATTCGAAAAATTTGATTTCTAAAACTGGGAAAGATAATAATTTGGGGTTTGCTGGTGGGCACCCGAATGAGAGTTTTGTGGGTGAGTTGCCGAATAAGCAGACAAGAGTGATTATTATTTTTGAAGATGGGGTATTGTACTTTAATGATCAGAGAAAATTTGGTTTTATTAAAGTACTGAAGACGGCAGATGTGGAGAAGGATGCGTTTATTCGGAGGTTGGCACCTGAGCCATGGGAAATGACAGGAGAGGAATTGTATGAGCGGTTGCAAGGGCATAGAAAAGCGCTGATAAAAGCAGTGATTCTTGATCAAGGAATAATATGTGGATTGGGGAATATTTATGCTGATGAGGCACTCTATGCGGCAAAAATACATCCTGGTAGAAGGGCGGGAACGTTGGGGCGTGCAGAAGCGAATAACTTAATTGAAGCGATGCGGGAGGTGATGGACAAGTCGATTAAGGCTGGGGGATCTACGATGGAGACTTATGTGAAGGCGGATGGGACTAGAGGGGATTATTTGGAGCTTTTTGCACAAGTTTTCCACAGGCAGGGGAAGCCGTGTTTGAGGTGTGGAACTGAGATTGTGAAGATGAAAATAGCTGGTAGAGGGACACATATTTGCCCTAAATGTCAATTACTCGAAAGTGAGAGAAGCGCCTATGAAAATGCCGACTCTATAGGGGCCATTAGTGCAGATGTATTATATGATAGAATTGGAGGTAAGAGATGATAAAAATCTATACTGGTGAGGACAGGGTGAGGGCAAAGCAGAAGATTTCTGAGATATTAGGGGAGGATTATGAAGTGATTGAGGGGGTGGATCTAAAGGTGAATGATTTGCCGAGCTTATTTAGGGGAGGGACGCTTTTTGCTGATGAACGGAGAATTTTGATTAGGGACTTATCGTTAAACAAAGAGGTATTTGAATTGCTGCCGGAATACTCGGATACTCCACATAATGTGGTGGTTTTTGAGATGAAGCTTGATAAAAGATCGGCTATGTATAAAGCGATTAAAGATCAAATGGAGGTTGTGGATTTTGTTTTGCCGAAGGATAAAAGTTATAATAAGGTGTTTGACATTTATAGGGTGGCAAAACGAGATGGGAAGAAAGCGGTTGAAATGCTGAAAGATATAGAACCAACGGAAGAACCGGCGAGGTTTGTGGGGTTAATGGTGTCGCAGGCGATTAAGGATTATGCTGCGAGGCAGGGGATAACAGAAAAGAAAGCCCTGAGAGAGCTTTCTAAGCTTGATTTGGATATAAAGTCTTCCTCTGTAGACCCTTGGCTATTGGTCGAAGCGTTCTTGATTAGGCTAACTTCATGTTAGCTGACTTAGCGATGGCATGAAGCTTGGCTTTGCGACGTGCGGCGGTGTTCTTCTTGATGAGATTCTTCTTGACGGCTTTGTCATATTCGGACTGAGCCTTGGCGAGAGTCTCTGGAGTAGGGTTGGCCTTGAAAGCCTTCAAGGCAGACTTGATATTTTTCTTGATTTGTACGTTGTGCTCAGTACGCTTTTCAGCTTGACGAGCGGCCTTTTTGGCGGATTTGATTATCGGCATTTTGTTCCTATATAGTTATAAATTAATGATTCTCGTACATTATACCTCATTTTGTCTCAAATGTAAAGAGGGACATGGATTAATTGGAGTGATTTTGACATTTTGGATTTTAAAAACCGATAGTATTTAGCGGCAATAGGGTGGAGCGGCTAGTAATAATGCGTGGTTATAGGCGTTTTTGTATTCGTAGATTGTGTTGATGACTCTTTAAAATAATATTGCACAATTGCGATGCTTATGTTAATATATGAATATGGAAAGGTTTAATTATGCCTAATGAATCAACTATGCCAGTGATGCCACCAGTAGTAGATGATGGAGCTGGTGGTGTAGCGTCGGGTGCTGGTAGCGTAGGACAAGGTAGTGATACGCCTGCTGTGGCTTCTGATGCAACGGTGACCAGTAGCAATCCTCCAGCACAGGATAGCGGGGTTCCGGTAGTGGCTTCTGATATGACTACGCCGGGCGGTGCGCCGTCTCAGGATGTGACGGGGTCGGGCGATGGCCCTTATGATCCTTTAATGAATAGTTCGGTCGTAGTGACGCCGACGACGGTATCGGATGAGCCTGTAGCGGAGGTAGTGAAGACTGATACACCGACTGAAGTAATACAGAAGATTGGTGAGTCGCACAATGTCTTGATTGCGATTTCGAGTGATCCTTCGGTGGATGAGTTGGCGGCTGCGATTGGGTTGTCGATTTATCTTGATAAGATGGGGAAACGTGCAACGGCGATTTATTCTGGTAAGACACCGAATGTGCTAGAATTTTTGAAACCGGAGGAAACGTTTGAGACGTCGGCTGATACTCTGCAGGATTTTGTGATAGCGCTTGATAAGGAAAAAGCGGATCATTTGCGGTATAAATTGGATGGTGATTATGTGAAGATTTACATTACTCCTTATAGGCATCGGTTGTCGTCTGATGATTTGGAGTTTTCTTATGGTGATTATAATGTAGATTTGGTGTTGGCGCTTGATGTGGCGAACGGAATTGATTTGGATGAAGCATTGCGCGAGCATGGCCGTATTATGCATGATGCTGTGATTGTGAACATTACTACTGGAAATCCTGGAAAATTTGGTGAGATAGAATGGAGCGATAAGCAATCGAGTTCGGTGTCGGAAATGATTGCAAGGTTGCTTTATAGCATTGATGGAGAAGTGAGAATAGAAAAAGAAGAAGCTACAGCGTTTTTGACTGGAATTGTGGCGGCGACAAATAGATTTTCAAATGCAAGGACGACTCCTAATACAATGCGTATGGCATCGAGATTGATGGAGTCAGGTGCGAATCAGCAGTTGGTGTCAAAGAATATTACTCCAGATGTGGATAATGAATTGTTTATGGCGGCTGATAATGGTGCTTTGGTTGTGCCGGCTGATGAAATTGAAGATAAGGATCCTACTAAGTTGGATATTGGGCATGGTGAAGAAGAAGTTGTTGATGAAACTAAGGAGGTAAGTGATACTATTACGGAAAAACAGTCTACGCTGTTGGACGATTTGAAAGCAGCTGAGGCGAGTTTGTCGATGGCTGGAGCAGAGGCGACTCCTGATGCTGTGAACCAGCCTGTCAAGATTGAGAATGTAAATGAAGGTATTGGGGGAGTAAGTGATAGTGCGTTGGGTGGTGCTGGATTAGATAATACGCAGGGCGATGCGAGCGCTGCTAGTGTAGCGAATACTAGTAATGCTGGTGTTGATGTGGACGGTGTTGCTAATAATGTAAGCACTGAAGGGATTGACGCGAATGGTGGTGAGGTTGCTCCTGGAAATGCAGGTAAGGATGGTTCGACGTCGGGAGATGTTGCTGGTGTTGGGAATGGAGCTTCAAATGATAATATGGTGGCTGGTACTGTCGGTGTCGAGACTGGAACTACGAATGATAGTCCGGTGGTCGGTGCTTCTGGTGGTACGGAAGATTCTGGTGCTATTGGCGGTATTACTGCTGGTGATGGTACTACTGGAGGCAGTGGCAATGATAGTGGCGCAGAATCTTATGGGGTTGGGAATGGATTGGGGGAAGAGAAAACAGGCGAAGCTGAGAGTGATGTAAATAAAGTGCCTGGAAGTAACGAGGGGATTATTAGTACTCAGCCGGAGAAAGTGATTGCTTTGCCGAATGATTTTAGTCTTGATTCTGACGCAAATGAGCCTGATAAATATGGCAAGATGCTTGAGGATGCTCTGGAGAGCATTAATAACGCAGGAGTTGGGGCTGATGGTATGGGTGCTTCAAGTGAATTTGGAAATCCTGCTGCGACAACTATGCCTGGTAATTCTGGTGCGATGAGTCCTGTAGCGAATGACTTTGGTGTGGGCTCACCTGTGGGCGGTGCTATGGGCGGTGGTTCGTTTGCATCTGGTGCATCGGGAAATCCTGCAGTGGCGGCTGCGCCGAATGTTCCGAGTAATCCAGAAATTAATGGTGTGCCTTCTATTAATTATATGCCGATGCCTGGCGATGAAGTCTTGCCTCCACCTCCGGCACCACCGATTAATATGGCGGCTCCGTCTGAGCCTTCAAATGTCACAGGTAATGTAGCAGGTGCTGAATTGAGTTTACCAAATGTTACTAATGGTCAAGGTGGTGTTGGAGTTGGACAACCTGGTGCGGGTGGTGCAGTTGGCTCTGATGGCGCAACGGCTCCTCAGCCTGCGGATCCTGGTGCGTTTAGAATTCCAGGGATGTAGAGATGCATGGACATGGGACATCCTGCCATCTGTCTAATCTGCTAGAGTTTTGTTCGGTTTTGCTATACAGTACTGAAAGACTGTAGTAGTCCATATGATCCAATATTTCAAATGATTGTTCACGAAAAATATTCAATTTTCAAAACAGTTATGATAATATAAAAATATGGATAATTATGAAACTCTTATAAATAATACTAAGCTTGAATCGTATCTTGTCGGTGGCATGATAGGGCTTACTATAATTAGTGGAGCAGTAGCATCATCAGTACATGTAAATGCAGACGATGAAAACACTGCAGTTACTACTGCATCAGTCACCGTGGCAGCATCATGCTCTATGACAGCTACAGTAGAAACGGAACATAACGCTACACTCGCTAATGGTATATATTCTGCCAGTACCACTGATTATGCCGATGGTATTGGTAAAACAACTATTGCTACCTTCTGTAACGATAATAGTGGCTATGCCATATATGTGATAGGTTATACTGGTGATAAATATGATGGTGAAGACCATACTAAGCTGATTGGTGCTACTAATGGACAAAAGATAACTACAAGTACAGCTACAAGTGGAGATACATCAAGTTGGGCTATGAAACTCACTAAAGTCACTGATGCAGCACAAAGCTATAATCCAGAAGCACTAACAATAGAAAACAACTATGACAACTACAATGTAATTCCAGACACATACACCAAAGTAGCTAGCTACACATCAACTACCGACCAAACCCTAGGCTCAGTACTATCTACTACATACGCAGCCTACATTTCACCGACTGAAGTAGCTGATACATATACAGGCAAAGTCAAATACACACTAGTACATCCACATACTGAAGTGCCATCACAACCTCAGACTACTACCACCGGATTAATTAAATACTATGCTAATGTTAGTGACGCTGTAGGCACTATGAATACTCAAAATATATCTTCCTCCGTCACCCTCCTTCCAAGTAACTTCAGCCGCACTGGCTATGGCTTTGCTGGTTGGAGTGACAAGTTTGACTATGCCACAAATCCTGAGGCTAAGTTCTACGGACCAAATGAAACTATTACGCTAAACACCGCTGACTACACTGACACCAACCCTGGGCTATCATTATACGCTGTATGGGTTAAGAGCCAAGGTAACCTCCAAGACTCAGCTAAAGTAGCCAGTGTCTGCAATTCCCTCACTACCGCCCCAATAGACGGTACTGCTAACCTAAGCTCCGTCTCTGCCCTCACCGATGAGCGTGACAATAACACTTACGCCATCGCTAAGCTCGCAGACGGTAAGTGCTGGATGATTGAGAACTTGAGGCTTGCTGATAAGGATAGTAGCAATAATGATATAGAACTATCAACCACCAACACCAACAGCCCATCCCTCCCGCTCACTAATATATATGACGCGACAAACCCAACTACCTCCAACCATCTCTCTGCTTCAACTAACCCAACTTCTACTGCATGGTGTACAGATATGAATGCTGCTTGCTATGACCAATCCATGCTATACACTGGCAACACTACAGAGAGAGGCACAAGCCCAGCAACTAATGCTAATACCTACTCATATGGCAACTACTACAACTGGTATTCTGCTACGGCAGGTCATGGTAAATATTCTGTAACCAGTGGTGATACAGCAGGCGATATCTGTCCTTCTGGCTGGAAATTACCATTAGGTAATAAAAGTACCGGAAATATAGAACAAGGAGAGAGTGATGTAGCTAACAGAGTCGGAGGTTTCTCTTACTTAGATCGTAAAATGGGTGGTACTGGACAATATCAAGGCACTGCAACAGATTCATTGCGATGGCGTAAGTATCCAGTTAACTTCCTCTACTCCGGCAACGTCAGCAGCGGCTCTGTTGACTTTCGAGGCAGCGTCGGCTTCTACTGGTCGTCTACTGCGGTTGGCTACTACGCCTACAGCCTGAGTCTAGGTAGCTTGGATGTCGAACCAGGTAATTTCGTCAACTATAAGTACGTCGGTAGGTCTATCCGATGCTTGATGGGTTCCTAGGTGCCCCGCTCCCCATTCGGGAGTTAGCCCTCAAGATGCAAAATTAGGAAACCCAGGTTTACCCCAGGGGAGCCTTAGGCGAATGTGGGGTAAATTGTGATTTCCTGATTTGCTTCATAGCAAAGCAACCCTACTTCTAGGGATGTTTTGCTCTAATGGCGATAATCACAGAGTCATCTAGGCATCGTCATAATGTGGCGGAACCGACGAGACTAGACTTTTGCTAAAGCAAAAGTCTTCCGCTGGGCGTCGCCTCAAAATATCCAAAGCAAGCTTCGGATATTTATTCGGCTCCTGCGGCGGGCGAACTAGAGTTCTCGTCTCGTTAAGCTCAGTTATTAGAAAACAAAATAAGACCCTCTGGGTCTAATTTGTGTTCTAATGGCGGAACCGACGAGACTCGAACTCGCGACCTCTGCCGTGACAGGGCAGCGCTCTAACCAACTGAGCTACGATTCCAGTTGAATTTATTATACATTATTTTGGGATAAAATACAACCCCCCTCCTACATTTAACCCTCCAGTGCACCAAACCAGAGAAATAAAAAAGGCATAATTGGTGGCTCATGTTAAAATGAATCTATCACAAAACAAATTTAACAAGGAGTCAAATTATGCCTCAACCCAATTATAGCAGGTTTTCACACGAAGAACGAATTATCTTAGCAAATAGACTATCAAATGGCGAAAAACCAATTAAAATAGCAGCCGCGTTAGGACGTCCACGTTGCACAATTTATCGCGAGATTGCACGTAATAGCAAACCTAATAAAAATAAGAGGACTAGAGTAAATAAGCCATCCCTTGCTAAACTAG
>CAMVEA010000009.1 GCA_947166405.1 uncultured Candidatus Saccharibacteria bacterium | reverse complement strand
TTGGGAGTCGAACCTAACGGTGCGACTCGCACCGGGGTCACCATTTTTATTATATAGCTCCAGATTAGTTATGTGAGTTGGGAGTCGAACCTAACGGTGCGACTCGCTACCAAAGGTCACCATATTATGACGATGCCTAGATGATTCTGTGACCAACGCCATTAGAGCAAAATACCCCTAGAAATAGGGGTATTTTGCTATGAAACAAATCAGGAAAACACAATTTACCCCTTAGGAGCCTAAGGCTCCCCTGGGGTAAACCTGGGTTTCCTAGTTTGTATCCTGGGGGCTAACTCCCGAAAGCGGGGCACCTAGGAACCCACCAAGCATCGGATAGTCCTCCCGCTGTACTTATAGTAGTTGAAAGTACCTGGGTAGACATTCGAGCTATAAAGACTCAGGAGGTAGGCGTAGACGTTGATATACGCAGTAGACGACCAGTAGCCGCCGCTGCTGCCTCGACCGTTAACAGAGCCGCTGTAGACGTAGCCGGAGTAGAGGAAGTTATTAGGATAGCTTCTGAGTTTATTAGACGCATTACTGCCTTCTGGGTTACCTGTGTAATATGGATATGTTTGAGAATCATAATTAGCTGGCTTTGCACCAATTAGAGCTTCTGAGAAAGTTAGAAATTCATTATTAGCTGTATTTTGATTATTACCACCTTTTGGTAGATGCCATCCGGTTGGGCAAATTGAAGTATTAGTAACGGAAGCGTTGTTGGAAGTATAGTTATTAAGATCAGCAATAGCAGCAGCCCAAGTGTAGTAGTTGCCATAACTGTATATATTATTGTTGTTTGTGTCGGGTGCTGATGCCCTACTGGTTGTGTTCTGATTATTGTAGCGTGGGAATCTCCAGGCTGCGTCTGTTGTGCCGATTTTTGTTGTGTTATTTGAGCCATCAGTGCTATATAGGCTGTTTGCAGTAGTGGAGTTGACTGCCCATGGTGATTCTGGATTGGCAAGGCCAACGAAGTTACCATAAGTGGCATTTGTAGCGTAGCCTTGTGCTAGTGCGCCAGTAGAATTATCACTGTTAGTATTATCTAAGCGCATATTCTCAATCATCCAGCACTTATTATCTGCTAGTTTGGCGATAGCGTAGGTGTTGTTGTCACGCTGGTCAGTAAGGGCGGAGACGGAGGAGAGGTTGGCAGTGCCGTCTATTGGAGCAGTGGCGAGAGAGCTACAGACACTAGCCACTTTGGTTGAGTCTTGGAGATTGCCTTGGCTCTTAACCCATACAGCGTAGAGGGAGAGCCCGGGGTTAGTGCCAATATAGTCAGCAGTATTTAATGTGATGGTTTCCATTGGACCATAGAACTTAGCCTCTGGATTAGTAGCATAGTCAAACTTATCACTCCACCCAGCAAAGCCATAGCCAGTGCGGCTGAAGTTGGATGGGAGGAGGGTGACTTCTGATGCAATGTCTTGGTCAGCCATAGTGCCTTGGTAGTCTGGTACATTAGCAAAATAGCGAATCTTGCCGGGTTCTGTAGATTGTGGCGTTATTGGAGCAGGTTCAGTAGATGGATGTACTAGCGTGTATTTGACCTTACCAGTATAGGTATCCGCTGCTTGGGTACCGCTGATGTAAGCAGCATAAGTGGTCTCAATACTACTGCCAGTACCACCTGTGGCGTCTGTAGTGTTGCCATAGGTTGCTACTTTTTCGTAGGTGTCTGGTACTATGTGGTAGTCTTCACTATCATAGTTGTTTTCAATGGTTGGTGCATAAGTACCAGTGACCGGAGTTATACGCATCGCCCATTGGCTGGTACCTGTCTTAGCTGTACCAGTGGATATCTTCTGGTTAGTATTGGTACCGATGAGCTTGGTATGGTCTTCTCCTGTGTATTGTTCACCAGTATAGCCAATAGCATATATAGCATAGCCACCAGCATCATTACAATATGCAGTAATTGTGGTCTTGCCGATATTATTCTGATAAGTATTTGGAGTAATTGATGCTGTATGTTCATTGCCTGATACAATGTTGCCGCTCATGGTGCAAGCATTAGGGACTGTGATATTGATCTCATCAACTGCTTCTGTATCAGCGTTTACCTTCATGGAAGATAATGCAGTAGCAGATATTAATGATACTGCGACTAGTCCGCTAACCATTAATAGTTCAGTTTTGGTGTTTGTGTTATTATTCATCGTGTTCCTTTGCTTTCCTTCCATAATGTTTATATTTTATCATAAGCATTATAAAAAACAAACACTATTAAATTATATTATATTAAAAATCTAACAGGTAAAACTGACAGAAATCAACCTCAGAGTATATTTCCTAGCGCTATGCTCGTTATGTTAACTATTGTATAGATTGGTAAGTGTCAAATACGATGCGATATGCGAAGGAAACTTATTCTTGTAAAAACTAATTGTTATACTAGTGATTTCAATGTGTGGTTGTTTTTATATGTAATATATTTCAATATTTGTTATAATAATATTATGCATAAGGTTAAGTCTTTGGTTTTGTTTGTTATTTTCTTGGCTGTAACGGCAGGAATGGGAGTGAGTGTGTATTTTTCGATTGATGATGAAAAAGGCGCGGATTATGTTGTGGAGACGAATGTGCCGTTCGCGCCATTTGAATTCTATGAGGAGCGTAAGATTGTGGGAGTGGATGTGGAAATCGTGAATCGAGTGGCAGATAAGTTAAATAAGACAATTCAGATTAAGAATGTAGAGTTTGATGTGATTATTGATAATGTTGAGGCGGGGCGAATTGCAGATGCGGGGGCGGCGGGTCTGACTATTACGCCGACACGATCAGAAAAAGTCAATTTCACAATTCCCTATTATAATTCGGTGCAATACGTAATATTTAGCAGCGAAATGCCTCCAACGCTTAGAGATGACCATGTAGTATGGGGTGCGCTGGCGGGGCATACGATTGGATCACAGACTGGAAGTACTGGGTATTTATTTGTGGATGATGAAATAAAAAATGGGGTGCTGACTGGAACAGACACGAAGATAAAGGGCATCGACTCACATCAATTGGCGGCCGATGCAATTAAGGCCAACATTATTGATTATGCTGTAGCGGATGAATTAGTGGCAAAATACATTGTCGAGAAGAATCCAGGACTCGAAGCATTGCCATTGTATTATGCAGGGGCGACTCGTGAAGAAGATTATCCCGTGGAGGAATCATATGCCATTGCAGTGAATAAAGAGCGGACGGAGCTTCTTGAGGCTTTCAACGAAGTGCTTGGCGAAATGATGACCGAGAATGAAGCTGGTGAAACCGAAATAGATCGATTAGTGCTAAAATACATGGGGTTGTCGGATGGATAGTTTCTTTGATAAAATAGCTGAATTGTTTAGCACGCCAGAATACATCGATTCCCTGCTCCATGGTTTTTTGCTTACACTGCAAATATCGTATTTTGCAATACTAATTGGAGTAGCGCTCGGTGCAGTAATTGCACTGGTGCAAGTTGCGAAGAAGAGTAAATGGACGATAATACCGAAGTTTATCTTCTCAATTTATACAACTGTCATTCGGGGAACACCGATGGCGTTGCAGTTGTTTATTATGTTTTTTGTGATTTTTGCGATTAAGGGATTTCCGAGCATTATTACTGCGATAATCGCGTTCGGATTAAATTCGGCGGCATATACAGCGGAAGTAATTAGAGGCGGAATACTGTCAGTAGACCGTGGCCAGACTGAAGCAGGGCTAGCGCTTGGGCTATCAAGATTTACGATTTTTACGAAAATCGTAGCGCCACAGGCAATAAAGAATATCATCCCAGCACTTGGTAATGAGATAATAACCGTTATAAAAGAAACCGCGATAGTAAGTATGGTGGGGATGTACGATCTTAACATGGCAGCCAAAGACATTGGCTCGGGACAGAATATGGCGAGTTATATTGTACCGATGTTTGTGGCGGCGTTGTTCTATCTTGCGACAATTTATTTTATTACGTTTATTGTAAAGCGCATAGAGAAAAGTTTACGCAAAAGTGATATGAGGATAGAAGAATAATGGATAATAAAGAGACAGATTTGGTTATAAAAAACTTGCGAAAAACGTTCGGCAAAAATAAGGTATTAAACGGCATTGATTTTGAACTTAAAGAGGGGGAGCGAGTGGTGGTGCTGGGTCCATCGGGATCAGGCAAGTCTACATTCTTGCGATGTATAAACTGGATGGAAGAGCCAACGTCTGGGAGTATTATTCTTGACGGTAATGAAGTAACAAAAAAGAATATCCGATGGGTGCGACAAAATATTGGAATGGTGTTCCAGCATTTTAATCTAATCAACAACATGACCGTAATGGAGAATTTGACCCTTGCACCAGTGAAGCTTAAAATGATGAAACAGGCAGTAGCAGAAAAACGTGCGATGGAATTGCTTCGTCATATTGGGTTGCCCAATAAAGCAAATGCTTATCCGGCTAGTTTGTCGGGTGGTCAGAAACAGCGAGTAGCGATAATTAGAGCAATGATGCTGTCACCAGAGGTATTATTGTTTGACGAGCCGACCTCGGCGCTAGATCCAGAGTCAATCGAAGACGTACTTGAGCTGATTCGGGAACTTGCAAATCGCGGTATGACTATTATGATAGTGACACATGAGATGAGCTTTGCTAAAGAAATCGCGACGCGAATTGTGTTTATAGATAAAGGCAAAATTATCGAGGAAGGTACGCCTGATGAATTCTTTGAGCATCCCAAAACAGAGAGGGTGAAAGAATTCTTAGAGAAAATACTTTAGATCGGAGGGCGACTGTCGTGGCTAGTCGTAGTAGCGCAAAGCCTGCGTAGCTTCGTTTGATTTGAAATGGGGCTTGTGATATAATAGCACAATATACAAAGGAGAAAAAATGAAAGTATTGTGTGTCAATGCTGGATCTTCGTCTTTGAAGTTTCAGCTCTATGAAATGCCCGCTGAAATATCCATTATTGGTGGGTATGTTGAAAAGATTGGGGCAAAGGATAGTTTCTATACTATTAAGCACGAAGGTAAGAAGACCGAGACTGCGAGAGTCATCAAGGATCATACTGATGCCGTAAAAGTAATGCTTGAGGAATTGGTTAATTACGGGGCTGTCAAGGATTTGAAAGAAATCCATGGAGTTGGGCACCGAGTCGTTCATGGCGGAGAAAAATACGCCAAATCGGTAGTGATTGATGAAGAAGTAATGAAAGATATCAAAGAGTTCACTAAGTTTGCACCCCTTCATCATCCTGCCAATATAGCTGGGATTCGTGCTATGCAAAAGGCTTTACCAGAGGCTACGCAGGTGGCGGTATTTGATACTGCCTTTCATCAGACGATTCCTAAAGTCCAATATATGTATCCTGTACCAATGGAGTGGTACGAAAAATATGGCGTAAGAAAATATGGCTTTCATGGTACAAGCCATAAGTATATTACAGAAGTGATGCAGAAAAAACTTGGCAAAGAGAAGATTAACTTGATTATTTGTCATGTGGGGTCGGGGGCTAGTATTACTGCCGTAAAAGACGGTAAGAGCTATGATACCACTATGGGATTAACTCCTCTTGATGGCCTTATGATGGGGACCAGGTCTGGTTCGATTGATCCGTCGATTATTAAATACATGATTGATGAAGCGGGAATGGTCTATGATGAGATTGATAATGCCCTGAACAAGAATTCTGGACTGAAAGGAGTTTGTGGGTTCAACGACAACCGTGATGTTGAGAAAGCCATTACTGAAGGAAATGAGAACGCACGTTTGGCTCTTGATATGTATGTTGATCGCATTGATCGCTATATCGCGGAGTACTATTTGGAGCTTAGTGGCGAAGTGGATGCTATCGTGTTCACGGCTGGTGTACTCGAGAATGGTGCGACGACTCGCGAAGCAATTATTGAAGGGCTTGCTCCACTAGGACTTAAGATCAATCGCGAGGTAAACGATGCAATTGCGAGCTTCAAAGAGATTACCAATGGCATCATTACTGCCGAGGATTCTTCGGTGCCAGTATATGTTGAGCCGACTAATGAAGAGGTAATGATTATCCGTGATGCTTATAGGCTGTGTAAGTAATAATAGCGTATTATTGTCGTGAACCTATCACTTGCTCACATGACGACTCGTGTCGTCGTGTTATAATTGGTTTATGGATATATATGATTTAATTAATGATTTTTTGGAGCATCTCGAAATTGAAGCAGGACGAAGCAAGAAGACGGTGGATAATTACCGATTGTATTTGGAGAGGTTTGCAGAAATAGCGCTGGGGGTTACTGGTAAAGATGAGCTAAGAGCACAAGATATTACAAAGGAGGTTTTGCGTAAATACCGGATTCGACTTAATCGATATGGGTCGGATAATGGTGAAGATGATTTAAAAGTAATCACGCAGGCATATCATTTGATTGCGCTAAGAGGTTTTTTGAAGTATTTGGCGAGGCGAGATATTAAGTCGCTTGACCCTTCCCTTGTGGAGTTACCTAAGGTAGTACGAAAGCAGGTCACATTCTTACATTATGATGAAGTGGAAGATATGTTGGAGCAGATTGACACTTCGACAGAATCGGGCTTGAGAGATCGTGCTATTATTGAGTTGCTGTATTCTGGAGGTTTGCGAGTGTCGGAGTTGGTTGGGCTGAATCGTGATTCAATAAACCTGGAACGGCGGGAATTTATGGTGCGGGGGAAGGGGTCGAAAGACAGACCGATTTTCATATCAGAAGCTTGCGCTGATAGAGTTTCGGACTATTTAGATGCTCGAACTGATTCCCTGCCAGCACTTTTTCTTAATAATTCGCGAAACACACAAGCAGTAGATACGTCGGGGGATTATCGACGGATTACGGCTCGCTCAGTGGAACGTATTGTGGAGAAATACGCAAGGTTGGCAGGAATTACTAAGCATGTGTCGCCACATACTTTGAGACATTCTTTCGCTACAGACTTGCTAATGAACGGAGCGGATATTCGTGCTGTGCAATCGATGCTAGGACATGCAGATATATCAACAACTCAAATTTATACCCACGTAACAGATGCGCACCTCAGAGAGATTCATGAAAAATTCCATAGTGAGACAAAATAGTAATGATTATAATAGGGTTACGTATGGGGATTTATGAATCATTCCGTAGTGGAACAAATTAGTAATTATCTATAGTGATCTCGCCTGAAGAAGATGCATAAAGTGCCTTATGGCAGAGAAAAGTGGTTAGTTTAAGAGATTGGTAAGCTGGGAGTAAAAAGCAAAAACAACCAGATAGGCAGTGACAAGAAATGGACCTAAATGTATTTTGTGCGAAGTGTGGCTTATGATAGATTGACTCTTGGAAGCTTTGGTTTTGCTAGACTTCGTGGGTTTGGCAAGCTTGATGAGTGGGTACATGATAAGGCAAGCCAAAGAATTAGCAAGAAATAGAACTATAAGGGCAAGCCAAGGAGTACCGAGCGCAAATGCAATGGCGACTCCTAAAAGCCAGTCACCGTCACCCACCCAAGAGCCTTTGGATATGAGATAGAGCAATAAATAAATACCACCCAAAATACATGCAGAAAAGATAGGATCGGTGATTGGGTAAGGGGCGGAGAAAAATGAAGTAGTGAGTGATCTGGTGATTACCATCGCCACTGAGCACATTATCGCTATTATTAGGCATGTCGTTGGAAGTTCGCCATATATACCATCATATATAGCGAGAAATACAAGCGTTAGCGTGAGAATAAGGGCAAAAATAAGGGACAAAATGATTGGTGGTGATACGGGACAGAAGCTACTTGTAGGATCTATGGCTGGGAAGATGCCAAAAGGAGTTGGACTCGTGGAGCAAATGGAGTGATGAAATGATATTGCCAATACGGAAAGTGCAATACCAGTGCCGAGCTCGGATATAAGTTCCGCTATACCGATTTTTTTATGGCAATATCGGCAGTGACCACGCAATGACAGCCAAGACAGAATTGGGATATTGTCGTACCATTTAAGCTGTTTTTTGCAATTCATGCAGACAGAACGGCGGCCTAGCTTGTGGCTTCTCTTCCCTTTGGACTCTTCTCTGTAGTGGAGGCGACGAGCTTGACAGCATAGGAATGAGCCGATACAGGCGCCGACGTAAAAAATTATAATTATATATAGAACTTCCATGGTTTTATTGTAACATAGTTTATTCAACAAAATGTTGTGTTTTGGTGGAATATGATATATAATAAGCATAAGGAGATAAATGAGTAGAATTGAAATTAAAAGAGGTTTTACCGTGATTGAGGTCGTGTTAGTGTTAGCGATTGCTGGGCTAATTTTCTTGATGGTGTTCATTGCATTGCCATCGTTACAAAGACAATCGAGAGACACACAGAGGCGCAGAGATATGGAGACAGTGATTTCGGCAATAAAGAGTTATCAGTCAAATAATCGTGGGGCGTTGCCAGATGGGAATTTTCAAGTCTGGAGGGATAAGTTAAATAAATACTTGCCGAATAATTTTGTGAGTCCTAGTGGTGGACAATATAATCTTGTTGTGAGAGAATGTATTTCTCACGTTGGAGCTAATTGTAATACGAATGAAGGCAATATGGTGTTTGATGAGAATAACTATATATACATCGTAAAAACTGCAAAGTGTGATGGCTCAAGAATAATTAAGAGTTCGAATGGTCGCAAGGTTGTCGTTGCGCATAAGTTAGAGGGTGGTGGAATATTCTGTGGAGAAACTTGATTATCGTATGCTTATTATAACCATAAAAAGTTCTTGATTTTTTTGAATTCTTGCGCTACAATGAAAGAAATAGCGTTGTCTGTTATAGTACGGCAACATTAAAAACAATAAAAGAAAGGATAATATGAAACAAATCCAAAAGAAAGAGGGGTTTACGATCATCGAGGTGGTCTTGGTGCTGGCGATTGCTGGTCTTATCTTCCTCATGGTGTTCATCGCTTTGCCAGCGTTGCAAAGGAGCCAGAGGGATACGCAGAGGCGGGATGACTTGGCAAGGTTGGCTACTGCTATCACTCAATATCAGACAAATAATAATGGGAACATTCCTGGTCAAGGCACGAGCAGCGTCATTAATTCGGCTGCGTTTAGTACTGCCAACTGTAATTCGAACACTGCAAATGCAGCTACTGTTTTGTTATGTCGTTACATGAACTCAACTAATGCGGTTACTAGTGGTTCTAATGAATTTATTGATCCAGATGGTCAGCCTTATACTCTTAGCATAGGCCCTGGTTCTACAACTACTGGGAACATGGCAAGGCCAACTACGATGGATCATAGAATTCGCCTATATGTTCACGCAAAATGTAATGGTGAGAATATAGAAAATACAACAAATGCACGCGAATATGCTATTCTATATAAACTCGAAGGTTCAGGCGTATATTGCGCTGACAACCAATAGATTAGTTCTATTGTTTATATCCCACCTCGTAATCGAAGGTGGGATTTTTTTATATTCAATTATAGACGATTTTGAAGGAAATCAATAGGCATTCTGCGTTTTATCCACTATAATATTAGGGGCAGATGTCTCGCATAAAGGTGACTATTGTTCTTTTATGTTTAAACGATAATAATCTAACTATCCTTAGTCTTATCAGTCCGATAATCATTATAGGCTTGTTTATATTTAAACTTTAACATTATTCACCAGAGAGTAGATTGGAAGCAAGGTACCTCCAATAACGACACCGATGAGACCAGCCATAATAACCATAAGGATTGGTTCAATCATGGTTGAGATATTGTTGATTTGCTCATCGAGCTCGTTTTCGTAGACTTGGGCGGCTTTGCCGAGCATTTCGTCGATTTTGCCTGATTCTTCACCAATGCCAGCCATCTGAGGAACCAGAGGTAGCATATAATTTAAGTTGGCTATAGATTCGGATAGTGGCTTACCACCTTTGATTATCTCGAGGGATTTATTGTATTCTTCTTCTACTACGACGTTGCTGGTAGATTCGATAGCGATCCTGACAGAATCGAGCATTGGAACGCCGGTTGCTAACATCATCTCAGCAGTACGAGCGAAACGCGAAACGTAAAGCTTACGAAATAACCCACCAAAAATCGGGACGCTTATCTTGAATGTATCGGCGATTTTGCGTCCGGTAGGGGTACGCTTTACAAAGAAATAGCCACCGACACAGACGCCAGCAACTATAAGACCAACAAGCCACCAGAATTTCGCAAAGAAGTCAGAAATAAACACTAAGAACTGCGTCAAACCAGGGAGCTTCTGATGCATATCTTCATAGAGATTCTTGACTTGAGGTACGACCATTATCATCATGAAGGCGAGCACGGCGATAATAACAACAAGAATAATGGCTGGATACACAAGGGCACCCTTAATCTTACTCATCATGGCGGCATCCTTCTCCTCCTGATCGGCGAGTCGCTTGAGGGCGAGGTCGAGAGTACCAGATTTTTCGCCAGCTTGAATGAGGGCGAGATAAACACCATTGAAGACTTCCTGATGCGACGAGAAAGCTTCGTAAAGGGATTTACCAGATTCAACATAGGCGAGAATCTCCTCGGTGATTGCCTTCATTCCCTTCCCTTGAGTCTGATTGGAAACGGTGCGTAGTGAAATGGCCAATGGAAGACCTGCCCCAATAAGGGTAGCGAGCTGGCGCGTGAACATAATACGATCTTTGGTAGATACGTGGTTTGACTTGCCTAGTACGCCTGTGCCTTCTTCGACAATAGATTCAGGTATATAACCTTGCTCCAACAAAAGCCGACCAGCAAATCGTTCATTTTCGGCTTGAATACTGCCTTTGACAAACTTGCCGGTATCTTTTTCTTTGGCTTTGTAGTTGAAGCGCTTCATCTTAGCCTCTTACAATCCTGTTAAGCTCGTTGATATCTACTGCAAACTCGCGGGCTGCGTCGTAGGTGATAATACCTCCTTGGACAAGCTTAGCGAGAGTGCGGTCCATTGTCTGCATCCCTTGATCAGCTCCAGTCTGAATGGCAGTGTCGAGCTGGTGGGTCTTGCCGTCACGGATAAGTGCACGGATGGCTGGAGTTGCAATCATGATTTCGGCTGCCACGATACGCCCACCGGCAATAGCTGGAACGAGACGCTGAGCGCAAATTGCCATTAGCATATTTGATAACTGGGTGCGCACTTGTGGTTGCTGATGAGATGGGAAGACATCTACGATACGGTCGATCGACTGTGCGGCCGAATTAGTGTGAAGTGTAGCAAAGACGAGGTGACCTGTCTCTGCTATGGTGATGGCAGATTGAATGGTCTCGAGATCGCGCATCTCTCCAATCAATACCACATCAGGGTCTTCGCGAAGCGCACTTCTAAGAGCGGCAGCAAAACTGAAGGTGTCGTAGTGCACCTCGCGCTGAACAATTACAGAACGCTTGGAGCGATGGGTAAATTCGATTGGGTCTTCGATAGTGATGATATGTGTGGCCTTTTCATTGTTGATTTTGTCGATGAGGGCAGCTAGAGTAGTGGATTTGCCTGAGCCGGTGGGACCAGTAACTAACACTAATCCTCGAGGGAAATCCGCGAAGCTTTCGACTACGGCTGGCATACCTAGATCATCAATGCTTCTAATCTTGTTAGGAATAAGCCGAAAAGCTGCGGCTAACTTGCCTCTTTCATGAAATGCGTTAACGCGGAACCGAGCCACATCGCCGAAGGAGAAAGAATAGTCAAATTCTTTGTCCTTGAGGAGAGTCTTCTGCTGGTCCTCATCCAATGTGCTAAATATGAGGGAGCGAATTGCTTCTTCATTTAGTGCACTTATGCCAGTAATTGGTGTAAGAGCGCCATCAACACGAAGGACAGGTGGCAGCCCATACTGTATATGTAGATCCGATGCATTGCGACGGATACATTCTTCTAATAATGTTTCAATTTTTGGTAGATTAAATTGCCCACTGTTTTCCATAATTCTATTATATCATATTTTTTTAGAACACAACGCTTTGTTTTATGCTTATGACAAATCGCTTGCCACACGATTGACTTCATCTATGGATGTAATACCGGATAAGACTTTCAGGATGCCATCTTGACGCATAGTGACGGTGCCTTTACTTTTGGCGAGACGCATAATCTCGTTGGCGGTTGAATGGGAAATGATAAGCTTCTGGATATCCTCGTCGACTTCGATGGTTTCATAAAGCCCAGCTCGACCTTTATAACCACCTGGGGTTTCTTTCGTATCCATTCCGTGCGCAAGCATATAGTTTGAATCGTTCTTAACTGGCAAGCCTGGATAACCGAGATCCTCGCTGACGCTGGCAACGTGGTCCTTGTCCTGGGGTAGGAGGTCGCCGACAATATCATTAATGGCTTTGGTCTCGATTTCGGAGCTTTTATACATTTCCCTTTTCTCTGTAATTCGACGGACAAGACGCTGACCGATGACGACGTTGAGCGTAGATGCCAGAAGAAATGGTTCGATACCCATGTCTAGAAGACGTGGCAAAATGCCTGCAGCAGAGTTGGTGTGAAGCGTACTAAAAACCAAGTGACCTGTAAGAGCGGCCTGCACAGCTAGGCCTGCTGTCTCGGAGTCACGAATCTCACCTACCATTACTACATCAGGGTCTTGACGGAGTATGCTACGTAGACCACTTGCGAAGGTGAGGCCCGCATCAGTGTTAACTTGAATCTGGTTGATGCCATCCATTTTATACTCTACCGGATCCTCGAGGGTTACAATATTTATTTCTTCAGATTTTATCTTTTGAATAAGTGCATAGAGAGTTGTAGACTTACCTGAACCTGTAGGGCCTGAGGTCAAAATCATACCATTTGGCTTCTTGACTCCCTCCAATACTGTACGCAGCGCTCGGCCAGACATACCCATTTTCTCAACTTCCATTGAAACACCCGTTTTATCAAGCAAACGAATTACAACCTGCTCCCCCCAAGTGACTGGCGAAATTGCGATACGTAAATCGATTTCTTTGTTATCGACTAGAACAGTAAACTGACCATCTTGTGGAATGCGATGCTCGTCGATTTTCAAGTTGGATAGAATCTTGATACGTGATACGAGAGCTGGAGCGACTGTCTTGGGTAGCTCCATGATTTTGCGAAGAACGCCATCGATTCGACAACGAATGATGAGAGAGGTTTCAAGTGGCTCGATGTGAATATCTGATGCTTTGGTCTTGGCGGCGTAGCTTAGAATAGTGGTGAGGGCCTTAGAGATGGGTGAGTCCTGAACAATGGTCTTGACGTTGGAGCGTGTTTCTTCGACTGCTTCCTCGCCTGTCTCACGGACGGCTTCTTTTACTCCGGAGAAATCACCATGATATTTACTGAGTACTTCCCTAATACCACGCTCTGAGGCCATCCATACACGAATTGGTTGGTTGATGAGATTGGAAATATAATCTGTGGACTGAACATTGGTAGGATCAACCATAGCGACGTTCAGCATGCCATCCTTTTCGCCAAGTGGAATAGCGAGGACACGTGATGGAGCATCGCCAGGTATTTTTGCGAGAATCTCTTGATCTATTGAGATATTTTTGAGCTCGACATAGGGTACGCCAATTATTACAGCTGTGGCGTGTGCAACCATATCGTTAGTGATGAGCTGTCGATTGATTAGCTCGCTTAGAACTGGCTTGCCGGAAGATTCTGCCTCCTGCTTGATACTGAGGACGAGATTCGGCTCAGCGAGTCCTTCTGACAATAGAAGGTTAACGATGCGATTTTCGGCGTCCTTGGTAAGGAGAGCCATTATTCACCCTCCGTATCCAGTTCGGATGGAGAAGTTTGATTATTCTCGATTGACTCAACATCGTCAAGACATTCACCCATTTCATTGTATTCGGAGCATTCACCAATATAGACTTCGACGGTTGGATTTAGCGCATTGGCGTTAAAAAGTGCTGGATTAGGTTCGGCGACAGTAGACGTTATTTCGGAGCCCTCGATTGACTTTACGTTTATTTCTTCTGACTCTCCTATAAATAGATTACATACAAAATATGACGCTGCTAATCCTACGATTGCAACAATGATTGTTGTTGCTAAATCTGACTTCATTTATTGTCCTCCTTCTGTTTTTGTCGTTTCGGCTTCTTTTGAAATTGTCTCTGTCTTCTCTTTTATCTCAACTGGATCCATATAGTATGCCGTGGCATTACCCCTTACCACAATGCTGTCCTGTCCACCCCATTCGATTCTTGTTTGTTCAAAGTTAAATTCCCTGATTGACCGTTCAATATTCTTTAGTACTCTTAGGGTAGTTGGAGAATCCGCTTCTATAGACAGAGAAACACTCATTGCATTAAGATTTTCACCTAGCTCCGAGGCAACAAAAGTGCCACTTGGACTCAATGATTCTGGTTCCCAGTCGGAGAGTATTAAAAGCTGATTAAGGCTGGCGAGAAGAGCTTCTTCATTCTTATACGCTGGGAGGGCGTCGGGGATTACTCGGAGCGCAGAGCAGCTCTTAATAAGTTGATTTGCAAGTTTTCGCTCATCCTTGGTCGAGGCTTTGTCTGCTATTTCATTTAGTTCCTTAAATGTATAATTCTTCTGCGTCTCAGGATTAACACAATTGGCATCTCTTACTTTTGGTACAGATTCGAGGGCTTCATTGGTGGCAAGCTCAGTAAGGATGTTGTAGCGAAGCGTATTTGGAATTTCGGATGTATCAATATTCTCGGGGTCGCATTGCTGGAGTTCACTAGTAGAATAGACATCCCCATTAGGTGCTTTGCACACACCAATGGTTGAAATGGTATCGGAGTATTTTTTGATGGACTGCTCCTGAGCCATTATTACTTTTGTATTATAAGTGATTTGATTAATAAAGTTTGATACAAGTGATATTGCTACACCAAGAAAAACTGATGCGCCGAATGCCGCTAGCATAATATGCTGTTGCGCCTCGCTTATTTTAGCTCTTTTCCCAATTGCTACTTCATTAGCCATATTAGTTACCTCCATTCTTGTTGGTTTCAGACTTACAATCTACGTCATCAGAAGTACAGTCCCTTGCTTTTTTTGCAAACATATTTTGAACCTGAACGTATGAGTCTGTAACGTTATATCTGGATTGTGGTGGGATCGCCATGAAGTGATGGCTATTAAAGGCATACGCGCCTGGTTCGAGAGTTATTTCCATTTCAAAGCGCAACACTAATTCATTCGACTCAGAACGTCCGTTCGATGAATCTAGTTTTTTTGCTCCTTCGTCACCACCCGTAACTAAGTGGCAACTATTGTCAGTTCCATCAATTTTACTTGCTTTTTCATCTCGGAGCTCAACCTTGTATTTAATACATTCGCTATTAAAATGCGCAACATTGCTGATTACTCCGTCTTCGGTCATATTTGGTTCATTTTCCTTAGGAGGTGTTGAATGATACCAGCTTAGCTGTGGCGTACGCCAGATACGAACTACCTTTTGGCCGTTATACTCTTCTAGTTCATACTCGTTTGCCGTACTAGTCACTTTGCCATCATCATCCTGGGTAGCGCTCGGATCACACCCCTCGGCATCGATGGTCCAAAGACCATAATATCCGCCTTCTTGTGTCTTGAATTGTACTCCATCATTATCTGATTCTATGATACAGTATGTCGGGATGTCTTTATCATATTTGTCCCGATATCTACCGTAATCATATGTGAGGTACTTCATACTCTTCTGGAAACCATCGAATACTCGATAGTCGATGTATGGCTCTACGCCAGCATTCGCTTGAGCTTCCATCCTAAGAATCGGTGATCCTCCAGTTGTGTCGATATTTAAGGTAGAAATCTTAATTTCATCTTCGTTTCTCGGCATCATCGCTAGTAAGATGTCAAATGTTCGAGAAACCATCCTCTTGTTATTGGTGGTCGAATCAATATTATCGACTTGCCCCCTGATAGTAAGGTAGTCGCTTAATTCTTTGTAGTTTTTTATTTTATTGGAAAGCTCATCTATCGCGGAAGTCTTACTATTAATTGCTATACTCTGTCCTCCAACGATTGTACCAAAGAACAATGTCACGCCTACGCTGGCAGAAGCGACAATAATACAGGCGAAGAAAATGAGATTCCTTAGTTTTAGCGCTTTGATCATTTCATCTTTGATTTCTGGGACAAGATTGATTTCACGGTGGGTGGTAAGACGGAATTGACTTCCTTTTTTATTAAACATTTTAAGCAGATCTGATAGTTTTATTTCTTTAGCCATTAGTCATTACTCCTTTCCGATAGACCAATAACAACAGCAAACTCATCAGCTACTTGCATAAGAGCTTGTTGCTGCTCTGGTGTTGTGCGTACGGACTGCCATGGATTGCCCTTCATGGTTGGAACGCTGGTTTTTGCTTCAATATATTCTGTGAAGAGTGGAATCATACTTGCGTAGCCAGAAAGTATAATTCCACCAACTTTACCATTAATGTATTTAGTCTGAAAGAACCTGACTGATTTGGCAAGCTCTGCTGCATAATTATCTAGATGAGTGTCAAGTATCTTAAACACTTGACCTTCCACTTGCTTTGTATCGAGTCCAAATTTGAGAATGAATTGACGAGCTTGGTCATCCCTTACTCCCATTCCGCCAGATACCGCATTAACCAATGCACCAAAACCACCTGGAATTGAGCGGACTAGCCGAGGTTGATCTTTATACATTATGACTAGATCTGTGGATTTTTCGCCGAAATCTATAATCATATTTGCGTCAATTGCTCCTGGGATATTAAGGCTTCTTGCTGCCGCCAGTGGTTCTGGCTCCATAGCAATAATATTGAGTCCTGTTTTTTCAATGGTCTCCATAGTAGACTCAGCGTAATCCTTCGCTACTGAACTCACTAGTACTTCGGTCTTGGCTGGATCGTTGGGACTGGGGCCTAAAATAACATAGTCGGCTTTCGCGTCGCTTAGGGCCATTGGAACATATTTATCAAGTTCGTATTTGAAGGTTTTTCTTAATTCTTTTTCTGGTAGAGTTTCTGTTTCTACAATCGCTGTGAATGTTTTGGAGGCTGGAATTCCTAGAGCTATATTCTTGGTCTTGATACCTGCTTGGTTTACTGCGCCTAGAACTGCCTCACCTAGTCGCTTCTTGCCTAAATCAGATGAATCAGCTGTCAATTTTGGATCTATTGGGATATATGCGAACTTTTGCAGAGTCCAGCCACGCTGATTACCGCCAGAAAGCTGTACTATCCGCATAGAGTTTGTCCCAATATCTAGTGAGAAGAATTCGCCCACGCCATGTAATAAATTCATACTTTAATTATAAGCATTTTGTAAATAAAATCAAGTGCTTTTGTACATTTTGTTGTTGTACACTTTGTTTATGTTCTAGGCTATGATATGCTTTTTTGTAGCAGGTAAAATCTTTCTCTATTATTCTTTTTTCCTTTGAGTCGATTATCATGCTTATTGATAATAAGAAAATGATTATCTTTGAGCCACTTCTCAAAATCTTTTATTATTATACGTCGGATTTTTTCGTTTTTTACTGTGCCATTGTTTAATTGCTGGGGCGTCGCTTCAAATTGCGGCTTCAGCATGACCATGTAGTCTGCTTTGCCTGATGTTATTACTGCGGCGTGTGTCAGGATTGGCTTTAGACTTACGAATGAGACATCCGCAAGTACGACATCAATGCTTGAAGATGTCTTAAAACCAAAAAAATCAGTCTTCTCGTGAAGCTCGACATGTGGGTCATAGCGGAGTTGGACCTTCATTTGATTCGTGCCCTTCTCGACTGAAACTATTTTCTTGGCTCCGTGTTCTAGGGCATACTGGGTAAAGCCGCCGGTTGATGAACCGATGTCGAGTACGGTTTTATTACGGAAGTCGTAATTAAAGGCTTCTGCCGCTTGTGATATTTTGATATAGCCACGAACTGGCACTCCAAAAACCGATGCTGGAGAAGAATGATTTCTTTTCTTGTAATAGTTATTTCCTGCTGCGATAGGCATATGTCTCTGTGTCGACTGAGACAACGTCACCTTCTTTGATGAATGCTGGGACTTTGATGGTGACGCCAGTCTCGAGAGTCGCATCTTTCATTACTGAGCTAGTAGTATCGCCCTTGACCGCTGTCTCGGTGTATGTGACGGCTAGCCAAATGTTCTTAGGAAGGACTAGATTAATTGGGGTACCATTATAGAATTGTATTTCCATTTCGTCGCCTTCCTTCATGAAATCTTTTGAATCTCCTACCATATCAGCATTTAGCTCGTACTGCTCGAATGATTCTGGATCCATAAAATAGAACTTCTCATCGTCTCTATATAGATACTGAACTTTGCGAGTGGTAACTTCGGCTGATTCGATTTTTTCTTGGCCTTTAAAAGTCTTGGGGAGTAGTGCTCCCGTGATGAGATTTTTGACTTTAACATTGACGATTGAGCCGCCTCTGCCCATCACTTTTTGAGAATATTCAACCACCTTGTACGGCTGGCCGTCCAGAGTGATTAAGGTGTTTTTCTTTAAATCTGTTGGTCCGTACATATTATATATTCCTTATTTAGAGACAAATGGCAATAGTGCGATGTGGCGTGCACGCTTAATAGCGACTGCCAATTGGCGTTGTTGCTTGGCGGACAGGCCTGTCTTAGAAATTGGTTCGATGCGACCGTATGGATCGATGTAACGCTGTAATGTTTTGGTGTCGCGATAATCGAAATACGTCTTTGGGTCATTCTTAAATTTTTTCATTATACTCTCCTTTTGAACTGATTAAAATGGTACTTCGCTGAGGTCAATTTCGCCTTCTGGGATGTCGTCTGGCATGTCGTTATTAGCAGCACTTGGCTCGGCTGAGCTTGAAGCTCCAAATCCACCGCCATAGGCGCCGTTGCTTTCACGATTGGCTGGACCGGTGAAGTTGAAATCTTCTACTACGATTTCGACCCTAGAGCGTTTGCCGCCACCGTTTTTGTCTTCCCAGCTACGCTGATCGAGGCGTCCGGATACAAGGACACCTGAACCTTTTTTGGCGTATTGAGCAATCATTTCGCCTAACTTGCCCCAGGCAGAACAATCGATGTAAGACACATCTTCGCGTTGCTCGCCATTGGCGTCCTTATAGACTCGGTTGACCGCTACAGAAAAACCACAAACACTAGCACCATTAGGCGTAGTGCGAAGCTCTGGGTCGCGGGTAAGATTGCCAGTAATGATTGCTTTGCTAAATCCGCGCATGGTATGTTATTCTCCTTTTTCTTCGGTTAATTTGGAATTGTTTGAGGTGGCTTCGCTTTTGGATGGCTCGGCCTCTGAGCGTGTCGCAACGCTCGATCTACGTGGGTCTTCTTTGACTAGTAGGTGACGAATCACTTCATCGGCAATATTTAGGGCGCTGTCGATTTTGACAGGAGCCTGAGGTGGCAAGGCAACAGTAATAAAACTGTAGATTCCATAGTCATTTCCTCTAATGGCATAACTGAGGCGCTTCTTGCCTTCGTTTTCCTCTTTGATAATGTTGCCACCGGAAGATTCAAGAATTTTCTTGACTTTCTCAATAGCGGGGTCAAGGTTCATCTCGAGGTCTGGATGAAATATGACCGTAAGTTCGTAGTTTTTCATAAAACTCCTTTGGTTAAAGCAAACACAGTTACTGTACTTGTTTGCTGAGCTGATATTGATTTAATTCTATCACAGATATGAGGTTTTGACAAGAGTAGACGTCCCTTATTATGAGCTTAGAATCATTGTGCTTCATTAACCTTTTTTAGCATTAATGCAATGAAGTGGGTTTGTTATGTTATAATGTTATCATATGGAAGAAAAAATAGTTAAAATTAAAGAATGGCTGGGGACGGGGAGCATAAATATTTTTGGATTACCAATGTCTGGAAAGGACACTCAAGGAATTCGACTTGCAGAAGCGCTAGATGCGAAGTTTTTATCATCTGGGATGATAATTCGGGCAATGGAAAAGGAAACGCGTCAAGATTTAACAAGTAGTGGAGCACTAATCCCTACCAATGTTTTTTATGAATGGGTGTTGCCTTATTTTGAAAGGCGAGACTTATTCAAGTATCCATTAGTTCTCTCTTCTATTGGGAGGTGGCTTGGCGAAGAAAACCAAGTCATGTCGATAGCAGCTGGAGCTGGCCATGAGGTAAAAATCGTCATCTTGCTTAATATATCTGAGGCGGATGTCGAAGAGAGATTCCGTAAGGTTCAAGAATATAGCGATCGTGGTCAACGGGCGGACGACAAGGATTTTGCAGTATTCAAAACACGATTGAAAGAGTTTCGCGAGAAGACTGTGCCTGTCTTGCAGCACTATAATGAATTAGGGCTTCTCGTTGAGGTGCGTGGCGATCAGACTCGCGATGCAGTATTTAATGAGATTGTCGAGAAGATTTATCGCAAAGCTACGTTGCCAATGTAGTTATTTTCGACGGAACAGCTTGTGAAATACCTTCTTAATATCGCGTCGAAATTCATATACCAGATAGATGAGGCCTAGGCTAACGGCACCCAGTATTGCATATAGTGCAACAAAGGAGGATTGTTCTTGAAACTCTTGAGGCTTGATACTGTAATCTGCACTTTTGTTTTCTGTGATTTTGCGGCAACGGCCTGTCTCGGGGTTTAAGTAGTAGCCTTCTTTGCACGTTTTGGTGGTTGGTATAGATTTTTTGCGACAGCGTCCGGTTAGCAGATTTAGGTAGTAGCCTTCTTTGCAGATTTTTTCTGATACTGATATTGGTTTTACACAATTCCCCGTTGCTTCATTTAGGACTTTTCCAGTTTCGCAAGACTTGAATTCTTGATAATTATTGGCTGCTCCTGGAGTGGGAGAATAGGTTACTTTCCAGATTTCCTCGCCATTTTGGTCAAATCCGATAAAAGCGTATGATGTGGCTTTGCGCTGTCCGTTAGGGTAAGTAAGCTCATCGATTACTGCACCATCGGTGTCTATTAATTCTAATGTATTGGAATTGGTAGGATTCTTAGTAAGATTAAAGCCTAAAACTGAAGGATAATATGCGACATATTCTTCTGTGCCTAGGATGCCAGATAGGGTATAAGATTTGTTCTTGTACTTAATCTTGCAGCCATCGATTAGTATTTGTTCGGGGCTGTTGTTGTACAGCTCGATGAACTGCTCATTCTTGAAGCTTTCATAGTAGCTTAGAATTTCGCTGAAAACAAGTCCACGGCATTGACTCGGTGTCGAATCGGCTTCTTCTGCGCCATCATTTGGCTCGATTTTGTAATTTGACGCCTCGAAAACTGGAGTGTATTGCTCTGCTGTGATGTGTTCAAACTCGCCTGAAGCTAAATCTCGAACGAGTACTGTGGGGCTAGATGATTTGAATTCTTTGGCACAATCTTGCTTGCCGCTCCAGCACACAGTGTCCAATACTTTGTCACGTTGATTAAGAGTGAGAGTGGCTTTCATGGCAATTGTCTTGGTATATGTCGTGTTGGCTAGCTCGCTTTCGGGCGAACTAGCCAAGCGAAGGAGGAGAGTCTCGCCGACAAACCAGCTGTTCTCGGGAAATTCGAATAGAATCGAATAATTCCCGCTAGAGTTAGTATAGCCTATGGAAAGGTCGGCGAGCGATATTGGTGCGTCGGAGTTTTTGCGGCCTATTTCAATCATTTCTCCGACATTGCTTATTTTATCAATCGTATATCCTGGGTTGATGGCCTTGAAATAGATTTCTGGGATTTGCTTGCTAATCAAATTCGAAGAATCTTCGTCACCTATAATTGAAGTATCTGATGTGGTGCTTTCTTGTTCCTTTGCTAAAGCATGTAGCGTAGATACTGTACCAAATTGAATTGTGCTAAAAATACTAGATATAGCCAACGCAGCACCTAGAATTAATGATGGGATTCTTTTGTTCATGTCTGCACCCTAGCATGGTCAAACTAGAAATGCAACCCCCAATGTGGTATAATGTGAAGCATGAGCGTGTTAGTATCTGTTGGAATTGTTATCTTGGCTATGCTTATCATGGCTTTTTTGCAGCTTACTTCGGGTGTTTTTTCGCTATTGTGTCATTATGCTTCTGGTAAATATCCAAAAAAACGAGCGTCGGACCTTGAGATTTTTTTCATTCTGGGGGCCGAGACTATTGCTGTCTGTCTATTCTTATGCTGTTATTATTTTTCTTACATTTTGTTTTTTGGTAGTTCGCGTCCGGAAACTGGTATAATTGCATGGATTGCCGTAGGGGTATCAATCGTCCTTGCCGTCATTTGCCTGACTTTCTACTATCGTAAAGGAGTTGGCAGTAGATTGTTCATTCCAAGAAAAGTTGCTCGCTCATTAAACAAATATGCAAAAAGTGCAAAAACGCGTTCTGACGCCTTTACTCTAGGTGCATTATGCGGAACATATGAGTTGCCTTTTACTCTACCGCTGTATCTTATTACGGCCGTTGAAATTATGGAAATGAATGCTGAGTATTATTCGAGTTATCTGCTGACATTTTTGTACATCTTGGCTCCGATAGTGCCACTATTGATTGTACGCTGGACTTTTCTTGTACATCATAGTTTGGCCGAGTTAGCAAGAGCTAGGGTAAGAGATAAAAACTTCGTACGTTTTATTCTGGCTTTTTCTTATATGACTATTGCAATATTAATAATTTGTTTTAGGATATAATAATATGAATACAAAACCGTTTGACGAAAAACTACTGAGAAAAGAATTGAAGATTGATGCACGGGGTCTTGGGATTCCTTCTGGGGCGGCAGATGCCTTTATCGATTGCGTGATTTCAAAGGTCGAAAAATCTTTTCGGAATAAAAAGATTATAACTGAATCTGATTTGAAGCGGGCAGTTGGAAAAGAACTTAAAAAATATAATGCTGATTTTGCCTACGTTTATCAAAATCGTGATAAAATAATATAAGAATGAGCAAAAAGTACGATTTTAGCTATATAGTAATTGGGAGTGGTCCGGCTGGTTCTTCGGCGGCGATTGCTCTTTCTAAAGCAAAGAAAAAAGTGGCTTTGGTAGAAGGGCGTTATTTTGGCGGCTCAAATCTTAATTCTCGAGATGTGCCTTATGGAGTTGCGTTGGATTTCGCCCATTCATTTGCACGAGCGCGTACGTATCCAGAGCTAAGAAATCAGGGTTTTACTTTCAGCTTCCCCACCTTGATTGCGCGTCAATATAAAACTACATTGACATTAGGCGAGGAGTTGCAAAAAACTTATAGTGATGTGGGCGTAATATGCCTTAGGGGCTATGCGAATTTTTTAGACAAACACACGATTGCCGTAGGGGATCGTAAATTTACGTCTGAGAATTTTATTATCGCTACTGGAAGTCACCCCAAAGTAAGTGAGATTGCCGGCACGGAATACGTGAACTATCTCACACCGGATGCTGCGATAAAAGTACGGAGATTACCTAAAGCTGTGATGGTGGTGGGTGGCGGGCCTACTGGATGCGAAATCGCTGAGTATTTTGCCGAGTTGGGAACAAAAGTTCTGATTGCAGAGATGGCCGACAGGATTTTACCGCACGAAGATAAAGAAGCGAGCGAAGTACTGACAAATTATTTCGTGAGACAACTTGGTATTACTGTACTAAATGGTGCTAAGGTAGTTGCGATTGAGCAAGATAGAAATAGTAAGTGCGTGATATTTCATAGTGGTCGTTCGCAAAAAATGGTAAGAGTGGATTGCATAGTACTCGCCACTGGCAGTGAGCCGAATCTCGACTGTGGGTTGGAAAATGCTGGCGTGAAATATAAAGCCACTAACATTACTGTCGACAAGCTATTTCAGACTTCAGCTAAAAACATATATGCGATAGGTGACTGTATTGGAGGAGATTCTACTACCGAGAAAGCCGAATATGAAGGTGCTGTACTTGCTGCTAATATTATAAACAAGACAAAGAATCTAATTAGCTATAATGGAGCAATTAGAATTGTAAAGACGTTTCCTTCTGTGGCTACGGTTGGTTTAAACGAAGAAGATTTATTAAAGCGAGATAGAAAGTATAAAAAAACAATTGTCTACCTAAATGAAATATCATCAAGCAGGATTAAAGGATTCAGCCATGGATTCGTGAAGTTGCTGATGGATCGCAATCAGCATATAATCGGCGCAACAATTGTAGCTCCTGATGCGGAATTGATGGCGCCGGAGATTTCCCTTGCAATACGCCATCAACTCACAGTATTAGAGCTGGCTAGCACATCACACGATACCAATAGCTGGAACCAAGCAATTAGACTCGCTGCAAAAAGAGTGGCACTAAAAAAACTGAAGAAAAAATAGATTTGGCTGGGGTTGGATTTGAACCAACGACCCTATTTTGACGGTTATGAGCCCTTTTGGCTCAAAAAAACGCCCCTACTGAGGCATCTGAATTATTGTGGTTGTGGGGGTTGGATTTGAACCAACGACCCTATTTTGACGGTTATGAGCCCTTTTGGCTC
>CAMVEA010000008.1 GCA_947166405.1 uncultured Candidatus Saccharibacteria bacterium | reverse complement strand
TACCAACATCCGTGATCTCGAAGGAGAATTCTCCACTATTTTATTGATGTCCGAAGTCCGCGGACTAACGCCACTCGAATTAATAGAAAATGGAGCCGTATCAGTCAACAAGACATCCAAGCTTCGTTCCACCACACCCAAGCAAATCGTTGAAAAAGTCGCCAAATACTACGACCTCTCAGCCAAAGAGTTATGCAGTAAATCTCGCGTCTCAAACATCAAAAACGCTCGCCAAGTAGCAATGTATGTCCTCAAAAAAGAACTAAATCTCAGCACCACAAAAATAGCCACAGAAGTTGGAGTCAAAGACCATACTACAGTTATGCATGGCATCAAAAAGATTCAAGAAGATCTCAAACTCAATTTCATCCTTCGAGACCAAATCGAAGAAATTAAGGAACGTATCTATGGCTAATATCATTAATCCGATAATCTCAGCTACCAAAGCACCCCAAAGTGTGGAATTCTTGTGGAAATCAACGTGTAAATCCCCGTGTATTTCCCGAGTAAAAAATGTGTACTATTTTATCGTTTTTCCAAACTATGTGCAAAATCCAAGTTTCCCACCAGCTTTTCCCACCATTCCCACAGTTTTACCCACAACCAAATCACCTCTGTCTTTTACTGTTTTTTTCCACTATTCCACAACCCCTACAATTACAACTACAAATAATAAAATAATAAGAAAGGATTAATAAATGAAGATTCAAGTCTCACAAGAAAAATTAAGCAAAGCTTTAAACAATGTCAGTCGTATAGCCATTGGAAAAGTCACCCTCCCAATATTAAATAATGTACTCATTAGAGTCGATAACAAAAAAGTTTCACTCATCACAACCAATCTAGATATGGCCGTCATAGATTTCTTACCAGTTAGTGATTCGGAAGATGGTGTAGTCACTGTACCAGCCAAGTTACTAGCAGAATTCGTATCCAACCTCCCCAAAGGTGAAATTATCGAGATTGAATCAACCGACACCAAAGTTACAATAACATCAGGTAAATATTCTTCCACCATTAACGGAACTATGGCAGATGATTTTCCAGACCTCCCAGAGATTGATGATCAGAAGGCAGTAGTCTACAGAATAAACATAGATGAATTTAAAACAGGCATTGGTCAAGTAATCATAGCGAGCAGTAATGATCTTACTCGCCCAGCACTCACAGGAGTCTACTTTAATACAGATAACAATACCCTAGCTATTGCTGCTACCGATGGATATCGTCTCGCAGAAAAAAAGCTTATAGAGAATACCAAGAGTGAAGTAAAAGCTATTGTGCCCACTAATACTCTCCAAGAAGTCATTCGTGCTATCAATGATGATATCGATGAAGTTGAAATTTCATTTAATGAAGACCTTGTTCGTTTCCGTCTAGGAGAAGTAGAAATAATATCCAAACTCATCGATGCTAGCTTTCCCGATTACCAAAAGCTCATTCCTAAAGATTGCAGTATCCATATCGCTGTCGACCGCGAAGAATTATCCCGTGTCACCAAGCTCGCTGCTTTATTTGCGCGTTCTGTAGGTGGTTCCATTATTTGTGAAGCAATTGAACCAGATACCTTCTCTGTCAAATCTATTGCGAATGAATTTGGTGAAAATGACTCCATCATAGAGACCACGGTTGATAACCCAGGAAAAATCCGTCTAAATTCTCGTTTTCTAATTGACGCATTAAACGCTCTCGAAGAAAAAGAGATTAATTTTCAATTCTCCGACCATGTAGCACCAGTCCTCCTTACCAATAAGAAGAGTAATAAATACACTCATATCATAATGCCACTAAATTCATAATGATAATCCAATCTATTAAGCTTATCAATTTTCGAAACCATAGCACATATACTCTAGATTGTAACAACAACACTTCATTAATTCTTGGTAATAATGGCTGTGGTAAAACCTCTGTGCTGGAAGCAATATATATATCCACCAGAGGTAAGAGTTTTCGTGCAACAGATCCGGATATCTTAAAACACGGCAAAGATTTTTATCGTATTGAACTCCACTATAAATCGGGTGAAAATGTTATTACTACATATGACGGTCAAACAAAAACCTTTACCATTCTAGACAAAAAGACCAAACGACTACCACAGAAAAACAAATATCCAGTCGTTTTATTTCTTCCATCCGATTTAAATCTTATTAGTCATTCTCCAAGTCGACGTCGAGAATACTTTGATAGGATTTTTAGTGAATTTGACGAAAAATACTCTACAAACCTATCCAGATACGAAAAAACCCTCAAGCAACGCAATGAATTACTCAAAAACGAATACTTAACCAAAGATTCCCTGTTCTCATGGAACTTACTATTAGCAAAATATGGTATTGAATTATATAACTACCGAAAAAAATTCACCGAAGAGATCAATTCTAAAATCACCGCAACATATCACTCAATAGCAGAAAATCAAGATGTAGTATCAATTATATATAAGACCGAGCCAAGTCTTACTAGTGAACAGAGTTATCTAGAACAACTAGAGACTAATTTTGATAAAGACCATTACATTGGTCATACTAGCTTCGGGATCCATCGTGATGATTATATTTTTAATTTCAATAATAAACCAGCTAACGGTTCAGCTTCACGTGGTGAAACGCGCTCCATTATCCTTGCTCTTAAATTTATTGAAGCAGAACTCATTAATACTAAGCTTCACAAGAAACCAATCATTCTATTAGATGATGTTTTTTCTGAATTGGACTCTAAACGTCGCCATCATCTAGTTGAAAATTTTAAAGACAATCAGGTAATTATTACAAGTGTAGAAGAAATTAAATCAGAATAATTACTCATTAGCTACTATAGTGTCATCACAATACTCTCGTATGAAAGCTATAATCGGATTACTATCTCCCTCAAGTGTACTTATATTATAAGCCATTCTTCCATCGTAGTTGATTGCGTAGCTACGCAGTGCCTCTTGAGCTCTTGCGAGCGACACATATCTTTGGGCCCATTTATATTCATTCCAATCTTCATTATTTCTGGAGTTTACAAACAACTCACCAGTCGCAGCACGTTTTACTTCGGTATTAAAAGTATTATTAAACCATCCAATGATCGCATCACTAATATTAGACAAGAATGGAACCGATTCATTAGAGTTAACATTGTTTATCCCATTAATTAATATGCTTCCATCAGTTATACCAACAGGTGTAGTCCTCCGAATACTATTCTTTATAAAATTAGCTAGCTTAGTGTTATTCTTAACGAGTTTCCCATCTTCGGTATTATTCTGAACAAAACCAAGATAATCAGCATTATGTAAGGGGTCATCAAGTGTTGACGTATCAAATGTCGCAATCATCGAACATTGTGGTGATCCCATCGCTCCAATAGTACTAATCGTTTCACAATCTCCATAATTAGTTAAATACCCAGTGTTATTATCAGCAAAAGTCGTCCCAAACAACAAAGAGTTAATTGAGTTACTCATTATATTGGCTATATTAGCTACTCCAGACAAAATACCACTATTACTATTATATCGCATAGATATAGTAACACTAAACAAAATCGAACCCAAAAACGTATTCTTAGATGTAATATCAAAAGGGTTTCTATTTAATCTATCAACTGCAGCATCCATTGCTAACACATTGTTTGTTAATCTTGCGTATTTTGATACAGCCTCGCTATCACCAGCAGTTGCACCACTATATTTTGCTAAGTCTTTCCCTACATTTACAGCCCCCTGTGCAAGCATTTCTCCAGCAACAATACCATCTATATTATTATAGTCATTTTTTACCAACGAGCTGGACACGGTAGGTGTTACAGAGCTTAATACTTGTTGATCAGCAATCTTATCACCGATTCTAAATAGTCTACCAACCACACCCTTTACATTCTTATCGGTAGAAGTAATAGTATTATTAATTGTACTATTCTTCTCATTTAGCCTATTTTCTACTGTTTTAAGTATTCTATCATTTGAATAATTTCCTATAGCACCCATATTAAGTTCTTCATTTGATAGTATTGCGTACATACTCGGTGAGTCAAGAGCTGTGCCAGTCACCTGGATAGTCTCCCCAGTTTCCACATCAACAATTGTATTGGTCGATTCTGTATATAAATAATTCATGGCTTCATTGATTCGTGAAGTATTCCCATCTCCAGCTTGCATCTTACTTATATTTTCCATAAACAAAAGATAAAATAGCCCAGATCTGTGTTCGTTTGATATAGTATCAGCAACTTTCATCTCATCTGCTGCATTCAAAGTAGCCTGATTAGAATTAATGTCTTTATTTTGACTACCTACATTATTCACAAAATCCTCAGCATTTTCAGTAGTCCTCAATGACTCTAAATTAACATCCCTTATTTCCACGCTAGTTGTCCCATCACCATTATCAACTTCCTCCTTAATCTCTTGCATATTATTAATAGATATTTCATTTCCACCCTTCAACTTACTCTCCATTACTTCATCAAATTCTTCACCATGTGAGTAATTATTCCTATTTGTCCCATAGCTTTTCATTACTTCTTTAGCGGAATCATCATACCAATAAGCTGCTCTCACATAAGTAGCTTTATTAAATGCATCATATAGTGTCACATTATTATTTACCTCATCAATAAACTCATCGGCAGTAATATTATTATCCCCCTCCTGTAATACCAGACCTCCCTCATGCCTATTTCCTTTTACAAAGTTCCCACCTTCATCTAAATATCCCACTATCACACCATTAGATTCTAATAATTCAGTAGTATTATCTGGTATATCCCCCTCCCTCAAAGCTTCTTGAAAAACAATTTCTTTACTCAGTATTGCGTCAGCATATTGTACATCAGTTTCTTCGAGTAAACGATTAGATATGGCTGCAGGTATTAGATTACCAAAACTAAAAAAAGCCACAAATATCACCAATGCAATCACCACAAATCCTAAAGCACTAATGTTTTTAAGCTTACCGCCTATTTTTTTCTGTTTATTCCCACCCCTTCCTTTTCCAGAATAAACAACTCCACCAGAAGTAACCTGCTCATCAGTTGGAGTAAGGTTTTCTTTTGCCTCTTCTTCGTATGACACCAAGATTGATTCAGCTGACATACCCCTATTATCCCATAATTACCTAGAAAAGTAAATAATATCATATTATATGATATAATACCTCTATGATCAAGGTTGAAAAGATTATTCCCGGAGGTCAAGCTCTTGGTACTCACGAAGATGGACGCAAGATATTCTTTTGGAATGCCCTACCAGGAGAAATTATTACCGAATACAACATCACCAAAAAGAAATCACACTACTACGAAGCAGTCGCTACTAGAATAAGTCACCCATCTATATACCGTGTCCAACCACAAGACGACTGTTATCTATCTACATCACCTTGGCAAATCGTTGATTATAACTACGAATTACAACTCAAAAAAGAATTGATTACTGAGATATTCCATGAACATCATATCAGTAGTACAACTACGGATATCGTCACTAATAATCAAGATTATAATTATCGTAACAAAATGGAATATTCCCTGTTTTGGGACAAAGAGCAGTCACAAATATCACTGGCCTTCCATCAGCGTGGCACTCATCGTAAAATCCCAGTTGCAAAATCTAGCATTGAGCATCCCGAAATTTTTAAAGCCGCAACCAAGATTATCCAAGAGCTCAACCAACGCAATGAACCTGCCTACAAATATCAATCCATCCTTCTCCGTTGTAATCAATCCGGTGACATATCTGGCGGTCTTTATGAAAACCATCAACCACACCCAACTTTCCCTCGCCTTACTGACACTATTCTTGACCACACGTATTCATATTCCCCTAACGGATTTTTTCAAATCAATATTCCCGTCTATGAAATGGCATTGAGAAGCATTAATTCTTTCATCGACACAGACGAAGTCCTCGATCTTTATGCTGGAGTTGGCACTATTGGTTTATCCACAGCCAGCGATCGAAAGCTTACATTAGTAGAATGTGATAAATATGCCTATAACGAAATGATAAACAATATCAACAACTATAATGTCCAAAGTATCAACAAAGTTGGCACTAATTCCAGAAATCAGTTTGATTATAATAATTCTCCAAGTTACCATCATGACAATATCACGGGCATCTTAGCAAAATCCGAAGAAGCTCTAAGTTACATTAAGCCAACCCAGACCATCATCCTCGATCCACCTCGCTCTGGGTGTGATTCAAGACTCATAAATAAACTCAACGAAACAAAACCATCTACAATAATTTATTTATCCTGTAATCCTACAACCCAGGCACGCGACGTAAAACTTTTACTCAATAAATACAAAATAACCAATATTACAACATTTAATTTTTTTCCACACACTCCACATATTGAAAATCTGGTAATATTACATATTTAATTTTTAATCAATTCGTGGTATTATATAAATAGAAGACGGAAAGGTGGCCGAGTGGTTTAAGGCGCACGCTTGGAAAGCGTGTAACGGGGTAACTCGTTCGCAGGTTCAAATCCTGTCCTTTCCGCCACAACAAAAACAAATGGAGGTGACATCCTCATATCACATGGAGTAAAAGTGAGCGAAAACATCCTAATCGAACTGCGAGGTTTAACGAAACGGTATGGCTACGGCGACACCGAGTCGTTTGCTCTCAAAGATTTCGATCTGACAATCAAGCGTGGTGAATTCATTATGATTATGGGCCCATCTGGTTGTGGAAAGACCACACTACTCAATATTATTGGGCTACTAGACCGCGCTACTAGAGGCGAATTCTTTCTAAATGGTGAGAATGTAGCCAGCATTTCTGCCCGACGACAAGCTAGGCTTCGCGCCAAGAAAATTGGTTTCGTCTTCCAGAACTTTAATCTAATTGAAGACTTACCAATTCTAGAAAACGTTGCTCTCCCTATGGTCTATACTGGCTATTCCAAAACTCGCCGCCTCAAGCAAGCATCTAATACTTTAAGTCGTTTTCATCTTCAAGAACGTGAATACTACCTCCCCTACCAGTTATCAGGTGGACAACAGCAACGAGTAGCCATTGCTCGTGCCATTGTTAATAACCCTGAAATTATTCTTGCAGACGAACCCACGGGCAATCTTGATTCTCGTAGTTCACATATTGTTATGGAAGAGCTAAAAGCCATCCATGATGAAGGTAATACTATTATAATGGTTACCCACAACCCATCCCTAACTGTTTATGCTACCCGCGTAATTAATATGTTAGATGGGCAAATCGACACTGATGTCAAGACTGTAGCAGACCACAATCTTCCACAACCAATTAGTGTTAAAATTAAAAAGAAGAAGAAAGATAATTTCGAGACGCTCATCGATAACACACCCAAGAAGCCTCGCAAACGCAAGAAAGCACGGAGGAAAAAATAATGGCATTATTACTACGTACTCATTATAAGCTAGCCAAGACTTCGATCAAAGAAAACCGTGGTCGCTCATTTTTGACATGTCTCGGTATCGCTATTGGTGTTGCGAGTATTATTCTTATTCTGTCACTAATGGGGAGTATTACTAATCTTATTCATAATGAAATTGGCGAAATTGGAGCAGATTTGATAGTAGTTCGCCCCAATTCCACCAAAGACAACCTTACTAATATCATAGAAGAATTAACATCAGCCAACACTTTTCAAAAATCCACCTTATCACTTAAAGATGTCGAAACAATATCTCAAATCGAAGGTGTATCCGCAGTATCACCAATCGCTATATCCACCAACACAATCGTAACCGAAAAAAACACTATCAATTCAGTCCCTGTATTAGGTACCAGTTTAGATTATGCAAGAATAGAATCATTGCCAATACGTTACGGTGCTTTTTTAAACGAAGAAAACAAAAACAGATCTGTTATACTAGGTAGCACTCTCTCTCTGGCACTTTTTAATACTATTAATAGCACAATCGGTAAAATGGTTACCATAATGGGTGAAAAATTCATGGTGGTAGGTGTTCTTGACGAGATTGATAAATCTATCAACTTCGATAATATCGATTATGATAATGCCTTAATTATGGATATTAATGCTCTCGACGAGGTTACTGGTTCCACCCAAATCCAACAGATCAATATCAAAGCCGCCAACATTGATTCTCTAGCGACTATATCATCTAACATCGAGACACAATTATCCAATCAAAGAGCAGGCGACAATAGCTTTAATGTAGCGTACGGTGATGCAATCACACATCCCGCCAGTAATCTTTTTACAATCGTTTCCGGAATGCTAGCGACTGTCGCTGCTATATCACTTGTTGTAGGAGGTATTGGAGTAATGAATATTATGTTAGTTTCAGTAGCCGAACGTACTCATGAAATAGGTATTAGGAAAGCCGTCGGAGCATCTGGTCGCAATATACTTATGCAGTTCTTATTTGAGGCACTCATTCTTTCTATTTTAGGAGGAATATTTGGATTGATCCTGGGTTATGTTTTAGCATTCCTTCTCTCGGTCGTTACGCCATTTCCACCCTACATTAGCTGGCAGATAATTACTGTTACATTCCTTACCACTATTATTGTCGGAATAATATTTGGTATTTATCCCGCCATCAAAGCAGCCAGTAAGAATCCTATCGATTCACTCAAGCATTATCGTTAAGGAAACTATGAAAAAACTCCTCGAAAGACTACCATTTTACAACCAAGCCGTTCTCCCTTATCATTGGGTGCAAGCAGCCACTGCAACAATTAAATATCATCATCCAGCCAAGCAACTCCGTGTAATAGGGGTTACAGGGACTAATGGTAAGACTACTACCTGTTTTATGATATGGCAAATGCTTCGTCACGCCGGATATAAGGTAGGTATTATGACTACAGTTGCTTACGGCGTAGATAAGCTGCAGCCCGAACTAGGACACATGACAATGGTAGATGCAAATACGCTGAATCAACGTATGCGTGCAATTGCAGACCAAGGTGCAGAGTTTCTTGTACTCGAAGTTACTTCACACGGTCTTTCCGAATACCGTACACTAGGTATTCCCTTTGAAATAGCCGTGTTTACTAATCTCACCCATGATCATCTTGACTATCACAAAACATTCACTAAATACCGTATCGCCAAAGGAAAACTATTCAAAAAAGCCCAGTTTAGTATTCTTAATGCCGATGATCCTGCTACCAAATACTACAAAACTATCGCCAAGGATTATATCACATATGGTATTAATAAAGGTCAAAGACGAGCCCAAAACCTCAAATTGGGCGTATCTGGAGTAAGATATTCATGTGGTGATATTAATATTGAGACTAATATTCCAGGCGAATTTAATGTTATGAACTCTCTTGCTGCAGCACTTGTTGGCGAAAAGCTAGGCCTCACGTCCAAGCAAATATCTACAGGTATTAAATCGTTAGATACAGTTGAAGGTCGCATGAATATAATTGATGAAGGTCAGCCATTCACTGTAATCGTAGATTACGCTCACGCCCCCGACGCACTTGAAAAAGTCTACGCCTCCTTACCAAGCGTTCAAGGTAGAATCATCTCAGTCCACGGTGGAGCAGGTCGCCGTGATCCTTCCACCCGTCCCATTCGTGGCGAAATACTCGCCAAACATTCTGACATTGTAATCATAACAGAAGATGATTCTCGCGATGAGGACCCTGAGCTAATAGCTCAAGGTTTCATTGATGGCGCCACAAAGCAAGGCAAGACTCTAGGCAAGAATCTATTCAAAGAATTAGATCGTGCCAAAGCTATCAATCTTGCTATTAAGACCGCCCGTAAAGGCGATGTTGTACTAATTCTAGGTAAAGGTCACGAAAAATCCATTCTCCGTGCCGACGGTGCTCATGATTTTGAAGATATTAAAGTAGCTAAAAAAATCCTAAAATCATTAAAAAAACATTAATAATTCTTAAAATCTTTCTTTTTATGATATTATTAAATTAACATAAACGGAAACCACTATGGACGACAAATCATTTAATAATAGCGGCGATCTCGACCAACCCGTCGATAACAACACCGCTCAACCAACAAATCACAGTGAACAAACATTAACAAACCAACCTGCAGAAATCGCGTCAGAAGCTGTGGAGGTAAAAGAAACAATCGAATCATTGCCTCAAACTACTGACAGCATATCAGTATCGGAAACCACCGAAACTGTATCCGAGGTGTCATCTAGCGATACAAATACCACACCAGAGGTTCAAGAAACAACAACAGTAACGGCGACCGAAACGGCTCCTCAGAGTACTGATGCCACCTCAATCTCAGAGACAGCTACTTCAGTAGTAGCTGAAGTAGTGCCAACATTAAGTTCTAGTACTCCATCTCCTACTGAAGAATTATCTCAGCCTAAGAAAAAACGCACCGGCCTAATTGTGGGAATAATAATCGCCTTACTTATATTAGGTGGAGGTGGAACTATCGCCGCACTAGCTATTATTAAGAATCAACCAGAGAACATTCTGATTGATTCTTTTAATAATCTGCTCAATGCAAAACAAGTTGCAGTTACTGGCTCATTCAATCTTAACCCTGGCAACGAAATGAAGCAACACATCGGCCCAATTAATATCAAAATTAATTCCGAAACTTCAAATTCAAATTCGTCTACCAGCTCCAGTATCAGCGTTGATTATCCTAGCCTTGGTCAACCAATTAACCTTGATTTTGGCGAAGTAGCAATGAGCGAAGGGGTATATTATATTAAGGCTAGTGGCCTCAAAAAGATTTACGATGGTGTTCTTCATGATATCGTTGAAGAACAGCTTATATCACAAATAGAAGATCAGTATTCATATTCATTAATCAGACAGTGCAGAGAAATCGAAGATCGCGAAACATATAATAACTGTATCAATCAGGCATATACAGTAACAGACCCAATAATTCTAGCCAATATCCAATCTCAAGTTGCCACAATTCAAAACCATATTGAAAATATTATATCTGACGTCGATGATAAATGGTTCGAGTTTTCTACTGAAGATATATTGGATAGTAACCTAATCAAACAATACATAGATCAAAAAACTAGAGACTCTATTATTAAAGCACGCGATTGCTACAATAATACCTTCAATAGACTTTCGGATTATTCCAGTGAATTATCTAATCTTTATTCCAATAATCAATTCATTACAATGCAAGCCGATCAAGATTCTTTCTATAAGGTATCATTTAATGCTGATAAACTCACCAACTACATTAGCGCTATTCCTAAGACTAAACTAGTCAATGATTTTGCATCATGTAATGACATAACTCTAACAGAAGATATGTTTACACCACCGTCGACTAATCAAATTTCCAATATAATCGACATACTCCCTAATATATACATGAAGTTCGATGGTTTCCTCAGTCACCATATTACTTCACTCAAAGTCGAGAAAGATTACGATTATTTCTCAATCTCTGCCGACCTGAGTTTCACCTATCCAGATAATCTTGTGATTACTGCTCCAGCAGATTCTACTCCTATTATGGATAAAGTTGAAGACATTATGGAAGAGATAGAAGATATAGCCAACGAGATAAACTACTAGTTAATCCTGATTTAAAAATAGGCCTTAAGGCCTATTTTTTAATACTGATAAGTACACTTTATTCAGGAATATATTCTGCGATTCCATCGATAATACTTCTTTCAGATATGCCGAGGCTATTCGCAATTGCTACAGCACAAGCCATATATGATACGGCCGTCTCGCCAGCTACAAACGACGCCACAGACATTATTTCAGAACGCATTGATAAAGTTGCTTCGGTTCCCTTAGGATATAGTTTAGAATTAAGAATTTTTACATCCGAGCCAGTTTGTCCATAAGTGATTGTCTGCATTTTCCCATGAAAACCTTCAAAAGTTCGATAATTTAAATCATCTGTATTTAATACTACAATCTTAGGATCCATATCGAATAATGTTTTTTCACTTTCCAGATACTCTTCTGGCTCCATATCTTGCAGCCCAGCTGTTACGAAGTTGGTCATTGCAGCAACATATACTGGCAGTCCATGGAAAACATTATCACGTAATCCCTCTGCTGGTACTGTCACGATTACGTAATTCGCTCCTGCCTTCCACGCATCCGACAAGAATTTATGCAACATCCCCATCTTAAAAGGTTGGTCTGATGCTAATACTGCAACCTGCTCACCACTAGTACGAAGGATTTCGTGCACATAATGTGCCACAATGGTCTTTCCTGTCGTTCCAGTAATCGCAATAAGCCTCATATCTTTAGTCGGATTGCCATAATATGATTTAAGCAGCTTCGCCTTAACTTTCTGCGAACTTGCTCTCAGCCCACCATTTTTGCTAGATTTAGTTTTTTCCCTCGTTGCCATAATACCTTCATTATACCACATTTATTGCAACAACTTGCATACTAATGACACAATTAGCCCTTTTTCGCTCGGTTCCGATTCTGCAATCAGCAACGCTATTGCCGTAAGCGCCCGATCGGAAATCTTAGTCTCGCCCTTTCCCGTTAAATGACAGTCATTGATTGTCAAAAACAAAATGAATAATAGTGAACCAATTCGCTTGTTTCCATCGTAAAAAGGATGATCCTTAATTATAAAGTAGAGCAAATTTGCCGCTTTTTCTTGTACGCTAGGATACAATTCCCTTCCATCAAAACTCTGAAACACCGCATTCAAGCTCCCACCAAAACTTTTCCCCCTTACCTTGCCGAATAATTCCGAGCCACCCACACTCGTCCTCAACTGTTCTACTGCCGTCTCACACATTTCTATCGTTAATTCCCTCCCCTTTTTCTTTCGCGTTCCCATAAATGACAAATCTATGTATCCATCATCATACTCTTTCAATGCCTCAAAACTCCCCGCATATTTCGATATTACCTCGAGCACCCCATTCGCCTCACCTGCATTTAACTCGTTACGAGTTGTCAAACGTCGTATTAAGCTCATCATATCCTCGACATTGTGTAACTTCTGTAGTTCTCGCTGCTCTCGCATCGCAAGTAATCGACGCTCATTTACTGCTATCCCTTCAGTCAAATATCGTCGCAATACCGATGTCGCCCATACTCTAAACTTCGTCGCTTTCTTCGAATTCACCCTGTATCCTACCGAAATAATCGCATCGAGGTTGTACATCTTAACCTTACGTCGCACGGTACGATTCCCTTCCTTTCGCATCACAGGTACCTCCTTCATAGTCCTCTCCTGAACTATTAAGTTTTTCTTAATAGTTCGTTCATCATCTTTCAAATTATCAGAAGACAAGTTAGGATTCTCCACAAGCTCGCCGTCAGCATAAATCTTCTTCAAATGCATATTAATATTCGGTACAGTTGTATCGAAAAGTTTAGCTATCTGCTCCTGTGTTGCCCAAATTGTTTCTTCCCTGGCATCAACATCAAAAACCACTTCGCCACTTTCGCCCTGAAAAATCTCAATTTGTCGCCCAGTATCATCTTCAATCATTACGGTAGTACTCCTTTTCCAATATTATACCATATATTACACTGGGACCACCCCAGCGCAATACTCACCCACACATGGAATATGCAACCAACAAAAAAGACCCCATCCGGAGCAAAACGAGATACGAATTTCGCTTTTTGAGGCACCTCGCCAGAGGTGTGGCGGAAGCGAGAGGATTCGCATCGAGCAAAACGAGATACGAATTTCGCTTTTTGAAGCATTCCGACAGGAATGTGGCGGAAGCGAGAGGATTCGCATCGAGCAAAGCGAGATACGAATTTCGCTTTTTGAAGCATTCCGACAGGAATGTGGCGGAAGCGAGAGGATTCGAACCTCCGAGACGGTCAACCCGCCCACACGATTTCGAGTCGTGCGCCTTCAACCACTCGGCCACGCTTCCACTACTGATTCTATCATATCCACCCCAATTTTTCAACTTGCCGTAAAGTCTAGTTGCAAATGAGAATTTTTCTTTTCCCATATCGTTTCGCTTGTAAAGTAGCTAATTCTAGTTTAACACGTTCTGGGTCTTTATTATAATAATGCCACGATAAGCCATCAACCATTGTAAAAATTACCACATTTTTTAAAAAATATGGTATAATAATACTGTCACCATTCGGTGATGTTCATTTATTTTCTAGGTGGATGTCGCGAATAATCAACGCATCCACATGTGCGACAGCGTTGCCCTAAAGGCCACCTGTCGATTAATTCAATTAGTGTGCGCCCGTAGCTCAGCTGGATAGAGCGTTTGCTTGCGGAGCAAAAGGTCGTAGGTTCAAATCCTGTCGGGCGTACCATACTAGACAAATCAGAGCCAGAGGGCTCTTTTTTGGTGGAAATAACAGAGTAAAGCGGGCTAATGTTGTCCGTTCCAAATATTTTTTCTTTAGGGGAGCATTTTACGCCATTCGGAAAGACTAATTGTTGCAGAAGCTGGCGCGTAGGTAAATCCGCTTTACCCCAGAGCCTAGCAGGCTCACCCATAAAACTAATCAAACGGTCAATAGCTTTTTCAGAGATGGCCTGTTGCCGTTCCAACTTTTCAATCTCAGCATTTAATTCATTGCGTCTAGTATGAATAACGGTCTCTAACTTTTCTAGTCGCTCATCAGAGAAACCGCCTTTAGCGGCTTTTAGTAAAGCATCTTCGTAAGCCTTGTCATTCTCTGATAACTCTTTGCGACATCTTTTTATGGCCTTGTTAGCCTCACCAAGAGTACTTTTTAGCGTGCGCTTCGCGATGACACGAAATAACTCCCTAGTGTTTTTATTTGGAGCAACATTTTTTAATAATTCTTTAAAAGCCGCGTGAGCCTCATCCACGCCAATAGACCCGCCACTTTTACACTCAGAGCAATGGTAACGGGGGCTCTTCTTGCCGCTGCCACCAGTAGGAGCTGAGCCACGCAGATAGGCCTCGCAATGCGAGCATATAAGCGTGCCTTTTAATGGATAATCCGGATTATTACGTTTATATTTAGGGCTTTTGATCGCATTTCCCCTCCTTAAAGCACAAACTCGCTGCACATTATCTAGAAATATTTCGGGACTAATAAGTCCATCCCACTGAGCTTTTATCAGCCTACCTTCTGTTACCGCTGATTGCATTAATCCGGCATATGCTGGTTGTAAAAGTAATCTCTTGATGCCATCAGCATTTAATGGATTACCATTGACTGTTCTCACGCCGGTTTTTTCAGCATAGCGCATCAAATCCGCCATCGTCATGTCGCCCTTACTAAACCTAATTAAGACTGCTCTAACTTTATCTGCCATATTATAGGCATTGTCTGGCACCAAATAGGCATGGGTTCTTTTCTTTCCGTTACTCTTTTTCTCGCCAGTGTTATACCTACATATAACCATTCCAATTGGCGGTCTAGATTGCCACCAACCATCAGAACCAGCAAAATGCATATTATTTTTAACCGTAGCCGCCCTCTGGTCATTCTCTAATTGCTGAAAAACTATAGAAGTCCCCAGCATGGCTCGACCCATAGGTGTTTCATCAATATTCTCCTGCGTAGAACGCAATGTTATACCATGGCTTTTTAGCACGGTAGCAATGTCCGCATTATACGACTGTGTATCTCTACTCATACGGCTGGTGTTATAAACCACCACGTGCTTCACATTCGGATACTTCTTTTTAATAATATCCTCAAGCATCCGCTTCAAGGCTGGACGATTAGCATTTTTCGCTGAATACCCATCATCGCGATAAGAAGCCACGATTTTCATATTGCATCTTTTAGAATACTCTCCGATTGCCTCCTCTTGATACGCCAAAGATACGCCCTCTTTAGCTTGACGCTTAGTGGATACCCTAGTGTAAGCAAGTACCTCAATCGGCGCATTGCCATTAGGATTGTCATCGGGCTGCAGAGAAGCAAAGCTGCCCTCAAGCATATCGCCCGCCTTCAAAGAATAATTACTGCTCATTCTCATTTTCTCCATTTATTAAATTAAATATTTCAGGATTGTCGGTTAATAGAACTGCCAGTCGCTCCATCCGTATAATAACTCTATATAAGTCATCGTCGGGAATATTTTCGCTTTCACTACCCAATATTTTCCTCGCTTCCCTAGGCGTGATAATTGGGCGATGCGAATCGGTTTCAACATTAAATGTTTGTTTTTGAGAAGAATCACCTGCGGTGGCATGGGTATCTAAAGCATCCATAGCACTCTCCTTGCGACGCAAATCGCAGTAAGTTTTCCATAGGTGTTATGGCTTACTCTTAATCCCTAACTTCCTTTACAGTAGGTTTTCAGCCTCTGATGACCTTATTATATCCCATTTGGAACTTTGTTTTTTTCAGAAGGTAAAACATCATAAAAATAACTGCGTAAATCACCCCTGTAACACAATGAATGCCCCTTATAAGTAATTATATAGCCAGAGTAGCCAAAAGCCCAGATAACTTCGACTAACACTTGGCGGCTCGTCTTTTATCTTGGCCACTACAAAATGGAGCTGTTTATGCTATAATAGAATTGCTGAATCAATTTGAACAATTTAAGTTAAAAAACTAAGGAACGAATGCAAAGTAGCGGCCATAGTCGCAGTCAAAGTTCGTTCCTAGTAGGGATAACTTAGATTGTTCAAAGGTTCAGCGACCCGATTGTGGTCGCTATTTTGATAAATGAAGGAGAATGGATGGGCGAAAATTCAAAAAATAGGCTTAATGATGAGAAGCCCAGAGCTAAGGATGATATCGTTGTTCAGAAAACAACTAAAAGAAGTGGGTCTGCAAACAAAGAACATGGCTCATCCCCCACCACTAAGATAATGAGTAAAAAAGAATACTTGATAGCGATGGCTGTGGGCGCATTCATTGGTTTGTGCTGTTTGTTAGCTACTTTGGCGATTATACTTATTAATAAACCATTAGCAGAGCCGACATTGACTTTGGATGGCGTAGAAGAGTTGAAAGATTTTTCTAACGGAAATAACCTCATAACAGTGACTGGTAATTTAACCACGAATTGCCAGTTGGAGAGCTCCCTAGGGGAGAATTTGCATCCCATTAGGGAAAGTAGTTCATTAGAAGAGTTCATCATTAAAGATGATACCTACAGCAAATATGCAGAATATGATGCGGCATGGTGTGATGTAGTATTGAATGGGCAATATACTGCCGATACTTCTCTGGAGGTGGACTTAATCTCTAACGATGAAGATTACAAAATTACACAGTTCGACGATGGAAAGCTACAAATCATCAAACGTTATAAGATATATGCAGATTTAGTAGGCCAACCTGATGGCACTGCTCAAAATATTGAATTCACCATGACCGGTAAAAAGAGGGGCGATAAAAATAGTACTGACTCCGTTATCCTTATTTATAACTTAAACATGACAGCATTACTATCAGATACAGATAAGAACTTCTTTAGCGACTGGAGCAAAAAAATTGATGAAAGAGTTGTTCAAAAAAATGCCGAAGAGGAGCGTAAGAAAGAAGAAGAAGCACGTTTGGCGGAAGAACAAAAACAACGCGACTACGAAAATGCTGTCAATACGGCACTAACGCTTTCTTATACTGATTTATTTAGAAACGCAGAGAGTTATCGCGATAAATACATTAAGGTTACTGGTAAAATTCTGCAAACCGATAGCTCAAACTCGTATTGCAGAATTGGAACTAAAAAGAATAAGTACTATGTCAGCAGTGGCTATTATGTTGACAGCAAATATTACTCAGCTGATGATGTGGTATATGTTGAAAACTGCGACCCAAAAGGCACTAAGCTTTTAGAGGGTGACGTCATCACCGTTATTGGTATTGGTGACGGAACTAAAACATATACTTCCGTTTTAGGTGCTGACGTGGAAATTCCGTTAGTTTTAGGAAAGTATTTTTGGATGGTTCAAGCTAAGAAATAACAACACAATAATTAGATTAAAAAAGGAAAGGCATATGACATGAGCAAGCACGAAAAACAATTAAAAGAGGCAACTAAAAATAGGAGCTCAAGCTCAAATTCAAATACAAACCACCGATGCCGTGCGGTCTTAGTTGCAATATCTGCAGCGCTTTTCATATATATTCTTGGTTTGTGTATCTTTTTTGTCGTCGCAAGTAACCAACCGCCCAATATTGCAGTCACTGACCCTGAAACTTCAAATAATGACAACAAACCTGCAAGTGCCTTTTGGGCTATTACCAATATGCAGGATATGACTGCTGCCATCTGTGACTCCGCAACTACGCCCGTGGCTTCTGCTAGAATTATAGATACTAATGGCGAGCACGATGGCGACAATAATTATGTGCCTACACGAACTTTACTCGATTCAAGAGACTCCAATGAATATACTGTTTCGAAGCTTGCTGATGGAAAATGCTGGATGACCGAAAACCTTAATTATCATATTACAACCAGCAATATAGCCTCTGACGGAAAAGGCGGCTCGTATATCTGGGATGTTAACTCAGAAAATATAACTAAAGTTTCCGATTCCGAATCATACACTTCTTTCAATGATTCTTATGATGCCCCAGTTTCATTTTATAGCACATATGGTGACAATGAAAAATACGGAACCTATTATAATTGGTATGCGGCGTTGGCGGCAACCGCAGATACAGTTCTCGATACTACCTCATATGATAACGGTGGTTCAGTTTGCCCTGTGGGTTGGCGTTTGCCGTATGGTGGCTCTATGAACCCAGATTCAAATGGTAGAAGAGCAAATCTGTGTCCGAGCAAAAATGGTTGCACTTCAGAAAATGATAACCATGGTGATAGTCCAGGTGGTTTTTATTATTTATTAAATACTACTTATGGAATAGATAAAACTTCGGTCATTATAGATACTCCTTTCATCTTCCAGTACTCTGGGTCTGTTTGGGCTGAGGTAAGTTATAGTGGCATTCTCGCAGATAAAGCCGGGTATTCTTATGGCGGCGATTATGGGATATTGTGGTCTTCAACTTCTAGTACTGGAGATTCAGCTTACACCCTCTATTACTCGGATAATTCTACTGCGATGAAGGACGAAATTGAGTACGAAGCACATATTAAAAACATCGGATATCCAGTTAGATGCGTATCAATATAAAAGTCAGGAGGAAATAGTTATGACGAATAAAAAAATGTCAAATAATGAAAACAGGCGCAAAAAGACAATTATAGTAACCATAGGTATTTTAGTTTCCATAGGTTTGGCGATATTAGTGGCCCATATAGTCGAGATAAACGCTGCCCCGTCAATAAGTAACATGTCTGGAACATACATGGGTGGAGTAGGTGGCGACGGTGATGGGCTAATTGTTCTCCAAACAGAGTCCGATGGAACTTGTGTTTTTGGTATTCTGAAAGCTATTGCTGAAGATAGCACCACATGCAAGTGGTGGATTAGCGACAACGACATATATGTTTCTTCAGACGGTAATAATCACTGGGGGAAAATCCAATTTCATATATTAAGCAAGGATAGGTTACTAATTAGCGACGAAAATGGCTCTTCGATAAATAATAAAATTATTGAGAGGACATAGTTGTTATAGTACATCCGATATAAAGGATGTCGTAACGTGGTTAATAGAGTATTTTTCTTCATAAACATCTATACTCATGCTGTGTCTGATGCCTTTTTTATCAATTCGCTCAACTCGCCAATCGTTACCATTGATGTAGAAATTTGATGGTTTTTCGGTCGGATAGGTAAACCTTATCGGCAACCCAGCGTACAGTCCATCGTCACAATGTGGCAGCCTGGTCTTATTTTGCCCTGTAAGCCCACCAGACGGTCTTAGAGGCGGGTCCGATGGCAAAGTGGGTAAATGATGCGTAACTTTGCGTTTATAGCCCCTGTAGTGATATTTTGCAAAAAACTCGGCATTTCCCCAGCCCCGCTTTGTCGCCTCATCAATCATTTTATTAAAACCGAGGTCGGAAGCCCTCCACCTATTAAAAGTCGATGTCGAAATTCCCGCTACTTCACAGGAATCCTTAACCGTAAGCCCGCTTCGTATTGAGTCTGCAAGCTTGAGTTTTATTTCACCATTCATTTTTGTGGGTCTGGCCATTATTTTCTCCTTACCCCTATTATAGGGGGATGGCAAAAATATTTTTTTATGTATATAGTTTGGGGGGCTAGCAGAAAATGATATCTATGTAGAAAACCCAATTGTGACTCAAAATGCCCAAAACTTCAAAACAAAAACCGTCCCAGAACGGACGATTTGTTGGCGAGAACCTACAAGAGGCAGGGGGCGATTAGTTTAGTAGTAATGAAAAAATAAAAACATAAAAAATGTGTTAATCTCGATATAGAAGCCCACAGTAGGCAGAGCTCCTTTACATTCCTGCCCAACCCAACCGCAGTTCTCTGCGGGTAGGAATAGCTACCAAGTGCAGTATTTTAGCAATAGTACCACCATAGCTAAGCTGAACTAGGCAATATCCATCACACACTCTCATTTCTCCTCAACGCGAAACGTACAGTGTTTGACTTGGCTTTGTCTTCCTATCAGGAATAACTAGTTCTAAGGGCATAAGGAATGTGTTTAATCAGTGATGACTTCTCTAGTAATGTTTCCCAGCGTAATAATTCATTATAGATTATGTTCCAATTCGATTGTACTAGGTGTACCATAGCAGAACTGAGGCTATAGCCTCTTTTTTGTTGCCATTTTTACCTAAAGTGCTATAATTACCAATAGTACTATCAACATAAACACAAAGGATCACTAAATGCCCCTCGGAAACATCTTATTGCTCGCTGTCTCGATCTGCTCTTTTATCTCGTATTTGCCACAAATCATCAAGACCATCAGCACCCACAGCTCAGAAGACATCAGTATTAGCTCCTGGGCTATCAATTCTATAAGCATGGCAGCCTACGTTGCCTATGCAATCCTGATCAGCGGCGACCCAATGTTAGTATTTGCCACCGGCTGCGAATGTTCGTTCACTGTCACTATTCTCATCCTTGCCATCAAATATCGCAATAGTTAACGGACTACAAAAATGACATACCGCCAAGACTTCACTAGCCATCAGACCAAGCGTAAAACAGCCTCAGCAAAACACCCAGCCCCCAAACACCCGGCCCTAGGGAGGAAGTTGACCAAGTACACAAAATATGGTATAATTAAACAACATTCCCTCAATAACAATAGGAATAAGTACCTCAAAACTAAAAAGGAGGCGAGATGTTTGACAGTTCAGCAATTGCAAGATGCGACCGCTAAATACGAAACAATCAAAAATCGCATCAAGCTCATCACGATGACGGTCAACCCAGTCGAAATGGTTACCCCGATTAACCTCGGAGAGGCCAAGGCTAATTGGATCGAGAATGCCAAAAACGGCGTATTTGTTAATCCGATTTTCCACTACGACTATACCGCCATCATCAGGGAGATCCAAAAAATCCCCATGATCGAAAATCTCAGAACAGATTTAGCTGCCACCTCACCTGACACAGAGGCCGAAAAGTTCCTCTACGAGCACCTCATGGATGTACTGTATGACACGCTTCATTCCCTACGCGCTTTCGAGGCAATCGTAAAAGGCAACGACAAGGTATCCGCAAGCCATTTTCTCGCAAAATACGGCCAGTCAGATAGTCATATGTACTGGTTGGCCATCAATCTTGCAGAACATGGCACAACGAGCAAGACCCAGAAAACAGTTAAGCTCTCCGCCGAAGATACCAAGCTCCTCCTAAACGCCAAGCTAAACGCCGAATTCATCAGGCAAATGTTTATCTGGGCGATGGAACAATATGGCGAACCCTGGCCGGTCGAGATCCAAACCAATTGCGCCGCAATTGATGTACGGGACAAAAACTCTCTCGGCAAACCGTCCATCGTCATTCCGGCAGATAAGCGCGTCAGCGGCTTCAAGTTGGTCGAATTGATCGGACACGAGATCGAGTGCCATTGGCGCGGCTCCATAAACGCCGAACGAATTGGCCTGCTCAAAGCAGACTCCGAGATAATCTACGAAGGAGTCGCCAAGCTGAAAGATTATCAGTTCGGCGCCGACTTCCTCGGCGAAGCCACAATGCCAAAGCCCTACTATATCATCGCCGAAAGGCAGGCAATGCTTGGCTACAGCTTCGCAGAAGTTGGCCAGAACCTCACAAATCTCCTGAATGGCGATGCCAAGCGAGCTTGGGGCTTCACCTATCGCACGTTCCGCGGTATTACCGATACTACCAACGGCGCCAGCTATGCTTTCACAAAAGACCGCGCCTATTTGGAAGGATTTATCCTTGCTCGAGCAATGGCCCAAAATCCTAATAATGGTTTCACGGAATTCAGCACGCTAAATCCTGTAACCTTCGCAAAGCTCAGCAAACTTCTTGACCGTTCCGAACTCGAAACTCAGTTCACAAAAGATCAGCACATCCAAGAAGCTGCCCTGCGCGAAATCCTAAAACGCCTCAAATCCTAGCACCTTACAAAACCCTAGCCCACCGGCTAGGGTTTTTGATGTATAACCTAGCACAACCCTACACAATCTCCACAGCGCAACCTTTTTTTGTACAATTTTTACTCAACATGCTATAATCATAGTATTATGCAGTGGGAACTAATTACAAATATTACACTTATATCATCAATTATAGCCATTGGCATCTTTGCAGCCCTTGGGCTCTATCAATGGATTACTCGCGGGTCAATCACCAAAGTAGATCGTCGCCTCCTCTGGCTAATCCTCCCGTTGGTGCTCATGGTTATTACCTATTTTGTCTTCGACAAGTTTCTAATTTGGAACACCCGCCCTGATGGCTCGGGCGAGCCCTCATTCCCTTCCAGCCATGTCATGGTTGTCGCCACCATCTTCTTCCTTATTACTCTTGTCCTTCCCCACTACGTCAAGAGTAAGCCTATCCGCATCACTCTCGAGATTCTTATGCTTATTCTCATCAGTCTTACCTGCACCGGCCGTGTCCTCGCTGGCAAACATTGGGCCTCGGACGTTATCGGCGCCCTCATCTTTGCCTTCATTTTTAGCGAAATCTATTATTTAATCATCAAAAGGAGCTCCAAAAATGCCAAGCATCTTCACTCAAATCATAAACGGTGACATCCCCTCGTACAAAATCTACGAAGACGACAAGACTTATGCTTTTCTCGACATTCACCCCGAGACTAAAGGTCATACTCTAGTCGTTCCTAAGCAGGAGGTTGACAAGATTTATGACCTTCCTGATGAGGACTACCAAGCTCTCATGGCCACCGTCAAGAAGCTCAGCCGTCACATGGAACAAACTCTAGGCCGGCGTACCCTTTGGAAAGTCATCGGTACTGATGTTCCCCACGCTCACGTGCATTTGCTACCTTACGACGAGACGTGGGAACATGGCCGCACTCTCGATTTGACCCCTGACGAATTCGAACAGATCCAGAGCCAGCTCGAATATAGAGACTAGGTGGTCGTCATCACCCTTACCGACAAGATTCCACCACGCAATTAAAAAGCCCCGCAAAAGCGGGGCGAGAGGTTGGAATAATTATTTATTCTTTCTTCTGGGCAGCGTATCAGGGTCGGGCGTCCCAAGCGGAATTTCCGGCCGAAGTGCCGTAATAATAATCCATCCCGATTCGATCTCCACATGGTCGCATGCCAACTCGTCCGTACTCTGGCAAGGCAGGATTTCGAATCCCTCAGCTTTCAAAGTTTCAATTTTCCGTCTCAGAGCTTCTTCTCCACTCGCGCGATCAACATAGAAACACTGGACTCTTTCTTTTCTCATGAAACCCACCTCCTTCGTAGTTACTATGATTCAAGACTCATAAAGTACCAAGCCAACCTCTATCGCCATTATATCACACCTCTATAACTCTTACAATTACAACCGTTTCACAACATTATAATTCCTCCGCAAAAGCGAAGGAATTCAGTTTTAATCGGTAACCTTCATATAATAGGGATTTAACATGATTGATCCACGCGAGTCATTCTCGCAGTATTCAAGCAATTCCGTAGATAAACTGTACAGCTTCGACGGCTCTTACCCCTCAACCTCTAAAGTCAAACAAAGTTCCAAAAGCATAATTATTCAACGTGCTATAATTATAAAAATAGATAGCAAAAGACCACTATCCAATGTCTTCTCGCAATGCGCTATCTCAAAGGATATATATGAATCACGAACGCTCAAACACACCAGACAATAATAACCAAGAGACTAAGTGGTCAGAGCTAGAAGCACTCGGCAAGAAAAACTTTTCAAGCACCAACTCTGACGCTATATTTACAGCAAAAAATGAGGATTCCGCCGCAATGAAGCAAGACAGGATAGCACAAGCCGCCGAAGATGTCAGGGCAGTCTACTGTAAACAGGAATCGGCAGAAAACAGCCAACCCCAAGAGACTGTTTTTAATGACGATTATTATTCGAGACTCATCTCGCACTCTACAAAACAAGACAATCAGAACCAAGAATCCATCACATCTGAGCGTTCCAGAATTGAAGAGATGAAAGCTAGGTTATATAAAGACAACAGTTATATACAAGATTATGAGAACCAAAAAATTTCTACACCTCCTTCCCCACTACGCAAAGTGGCACGAACTTTTATGGACAAATTAGGAATACATAGTAAAAGAAGCGAGAAACGTCGTGAGCGCGAAGCTATGACTACTGCACTTCAGGAATACTACGATGAAAAAGAAGCCCGAGAAAGAAACCTGGCAGAATCAAAAGGAAAACGGTTGCAGGCAATAGAAAAGCTAGAAAAAGATACAGCAGAGCGTGAGCGTAAACTACTCGAATTAGCAATGGTAAAAGCTCGTGACACTTTTGAAGCAAACCGCTCTAAGCGTCTTAGGAATCAACGCTCTCAAGAAATTATCGAAAGAGATTTAAACAATAGGCTCGTCTCAGTAGATAAACTCGAAATGGAGATTGCATCAGGAAATCCAGAAGTGACAAAACGCACCATTTCATACGAAGGGTCAAATATACCAGTCTATGACCTCAACGGTATTCCCTTCTCAATGCTGTCTACTACAATTGATTATCGTAGGCATAGCCAAATTGGAGACATCGGCACCGAAACCTACAGAGCCATCATGGACAATCCAAGCGTTTGGACAGAGCGCCGTGATGAAGTCGAAAAGAAAAGTGAATTCGGAACTCGTAAAGCCAATGCAAGAGGGGATACAATTTCAGCCTCATATTCTAATTCAGAACACAATCTTACTGGCCATGTCGAAGGTGAGCTGATTTACGGTTTCAATCACGTAGATGCCGACTCAATTATTCTAATAAAAGGTGCTGATGCAGGAACTGGCAATATGATGGGCAGAAACGAAACCGAACTAAGAGACACGAAAGCAATCGATAGACTAGAGCACAATGGCTCGACAATGTATAATGAGATTTTGTTGCGACGCTACAACGAAACTGGAGTTCCGAAAACGCCAGATTATATCATCGTCAAGGATGGCATGACTACAAAAACTGTCGTCGAACACGCAAAATACTTTAATGTGCCGATTCTCAATATAAACACAGCCGCTTATTCAGAAAAACAAAAAGCACATTGCAGAGAAATAATGGATACAATCACGGAACAAGATGATTATGAAACACTAAGACGTAAGCTATCAGAGCTAAACAGTATGTCGGAATTTAAATTAAACTACCATACTGTTGACCAAATTGGCGTAAATAACATAGAAAAAACGTTTCAGCCATATAATGGCGCCCCGCCATTTGCGAAAGAATGTATTGAATTGTCCAAATTAGAGTTTACAAAACGTCTGGAATACATCGCAGAAAAACTTAAGGAGACCATAGCAAACATTAATGAATCGACAGCTAATGGACAATTAGTATCTCATAACCCTCCTGGGATAAAATACTTTGACGTTAGGGTTAAAGATGTCAAAAATGGCTATAATAGGACAGAAATCAGAGACGATATATCTACAATGTATAAAACGCCAGGCAATCGTAATCAAATTTCAGTCGACTTTATGTTAAATGGAGATTTTTATCCCACCGAAACGACTATAAGCGACGGGGAGAGATCAATCGACCCAGAAGGTAATTATTCTCGAAATACAAACGAAAAAGACGCAGATAGTAGCTACTATGACGCCATTGAACCATTGGCCCTCGACTATATTGAGGCCTGTCGTAAGAATAACGCACTAAAGACAAAAGCATCAACATCAAATGCTGATCCAAATATATAGTACTTACTACTATTATACGCCCTAATCTACTCAGAAAGAGCACGAAATGAACTCTGAATGGCGACAAAGCCAAATAAACACTTCATTGCCGCAAATGTGATATAATTATCATAAGTAATAGAGTAAGAGGATAACAAAAATGAAATTTGCATCAAGCTATGAGCCAAATGAATACGAAGCCGACATTTACGGTGCATGGGAAGCCGCCGGTATTTTCGCTCCAACTATCCCTACTATTCCTCAAGACAATGACGGCGATGGCGTCGACGACCGCGAGGAGGCCGAGGAAGCAGAAGCGAATTCAGAAGAAAGTAATATGAGTTCATCTCAGACTTATTCCATCGTGATGCCACCCCCCAATGCCAACGGCAACCTGCACATTGGTCACGGTCTCACTATCGCGCTCGAAGATTCCCTCACCCGCTACTATCGCCTCAAGGGCAAATCCACCTGGTACATCCCAGGCGCTGACCACGCTGGCTTCGAGACATGGGTTGTCTACGAACGTAACCTAGAAGCTAAGGGCCACACTAGGTTCGAGTTTGACCGCAACGAATTATACGCACGAGTCTGGGAATTTGTCGCCGAACAGCGTGGCAACATGGAGCTTCAGCTCCGTGCTCTTGGCGCTTCCTGTTCATGGGACGACCTCACCTTTACTCTCGATGAGAATGTTATCAATCGTGTCTATACTACCTTCGAGAAAATGTGGAATGATGGTCTAATCTATCGTGGCGAGAAGTTGGTTAACTACTGCCCTAAGCACCGTACCGCCTTCGCCGATATCGAAGTCGAACATCAAGACGAAAAAGGCACCCTCTGGGATATTGAGTATAAACTGACCGAAGAAGCTTCAGAGGATGGAACATCTGAGGCTTCTCTGATAGTCAGTACTACTCGCCCCGAGACCTTATTCGGTGACGTTGCTATCGCAGTAAATCCTGAAGACGAACGCTATAAAGGCCTTATTGGAAAGCACGTTGGGCTACCATTGACAGACAGGACCATCCCTATCATCGCCGATGAACATGCCGATCCAGAGTACGGTACAGGAGCCGTCAAGATTACACCTGCTCACGACTTCGACGATTTCGAAGTCGGCGAACGCCACAACCTCGAGCACATCCAAGTTATCTCTGAGGAAGGCACTATGATTAACGTCCCCGAGCAATACATAGGCCTCACCACCAAGGAATGCCGTAAGCAAGTCCTTCATGACCTGAAAGAGCAAGGCCTACTAAAAGGCGAACACAAGATTACTCACTCTATCGCTCACTGCTACAAATGCGGCACCATCCTCGAGCCCACTCTAAAGGAGCAATGGTTTGTAGATGTCGAGACTCTGGCCCATACCGCCATCGAGCATCTAAATAATGATGAAATCAAATTTTACCCAGCCAGCAAAAAACAGGTTCTCATCAACTATCTCGAAAACCTCAAAGATTGGAACATTTCCCGTCAAATCCCGTGGGGCATCGCCATTCCCATGTTTAAAAAAGCCATCAGCAGTGCCACCGACGAACCTGATTGGATCTTCGATCGCCGCACCAACATGAAGGAAATCGAAATAGCCGGCGTTAAATATATCCGTGACGAAGACACCTTCGATACATGGTTCTCTTCTAGCCACTGGCCTATCGTCTGTACCGACTGGTCAGAAGGCAATTTCAACCCTTATTATCCATTAAATGTCATGGAAACTGGCGCCGACATCCTCTTTGCCTGGGTCGCTCGTATGATTATGATGGGCCTCTACGTCACTGGAGAGGTACCTTTCAAAGAAGTCTATCTCCATGGCCTCGTTCTCGATGCCAAAGGTAAGAAAATGTCCAAAAGTAAAGGCAATGTCATCAACCCAATGGAGCTCGTCACCAAATACGGTTCCGACGCCTTCCGTCTCGGCATCCTCCGGGGTCGCTCGGCAGGCATGAATCAAGCTTTCAGCGAAAATTCCGTCATTGCCGGCCGTAATCTCTGCAACAAACTCTGGAACATATCCCGACTTATTCAATCAATGGTTGATGAGGACGCTAAGACACCAAAAGACACTCAGCCGAAATCGTCCGAAGCCAACGTAGAGCAAGCCGACAACGAATCATCCCTGGCATCTTACGCAACTCTAAACATGGGCGAAGACTGGATCTGTCGTGAAATAAACACTTGCCTGGATCAGGTCGAGCAATCCATCATCACTTATCGTTTCGCCGAAGCAGTCGAGACCCTATATAGCACAATCTGGGACAAATATGCTGACTGGTTCCTTGAATCCCAGAAAATCTACAAAAATATCCCGCTATTGAAGCAGACGCTCGAGACATTACTAATCGCCCTCCACCCATTTGCCCCATTCGTTACAGAAGCAATCTGGCAGAATCTCAGTTGGACCAATGGTTTCATAATAACCGCCAAATGGCCCAAAAAGCTCATATTTGACGCTATAAGCGCCGAGAACTTCGAAAGGCTTATGCTTGTCGTAGAAGAAGTCAGAAGCACCTTACAAGCCCTTCCAGGCACTAATAACGCCAAAAAATACGACCTACTATACGACAACGACAGCCTCGTAGAAGACAATTTACTGCTAATTAAGGCACTCACCAAGGTCAAAGCCATCAATGC
>CAMVEA010000007.1 GCA_947166405.1 uncultured Candidatus Saccharibacteria bacterium | reverse complement strand
GCTTTTTATGATTGGAATGGTATATGGCCATAGTTGTTCCTTTAATTACTTATGGTTATTATAACATATATTTCTATTTTTAGTGAGAATTTTGCGTCACTCAACTCGCTGATAGATACTATATCCTTGTATCAATCACGCTACTAATTGGAATAATGTAATTACGCTCATCCATAGGCATGAGCTTGTCGTACGTGCAAACTATTCCGCCCTTGCCGACTTTGGAGCCAAGTCCATCGAGCATACGGAAATTTCTCAGCATTTCTCGCCTTGGCGTTGATGTTTTTTTGATTTCGATAGGATAGAGCGTGTCGTTTTTCTCTAAGAGTAAATCAATTTCGTCTGTTTCTTTGTTGCGAATGTGGTATAGGTGGACATTTGCGCCTAAGTTTTGGTTGTTTTTGATGATTTCAGAAATGATATACGATTCTAGGTAGTGGCCCGATACATCACTTAGCTGCAAATCGCGTGCACTCTGCCATCCAGCTAGGTATGCGCACAGGCCCATGTCCATAAAGATAATCCTGGGAGATTGCGTAATTCGCTTTAGTAGATTGGAAGAATACGCTTCAAGCAAATATACTAAACCAGTGCTTTCGAGCACTGACAGCCAACTCTGAATCGTATGCCCGGAGACGCCGACTTCCTTGGCGATGTCGGCATAATTAAGCGTCGAGCCCACACGAATCGCCACCTCACGCATGAAACGCTTAAAATCTCGTGTACTACCGATATCCTTAATGCTGGCCACATCGCGTTCGATATAAGTCTTGATATACGACTCGTAGAAATCATTGCGGTCCAGCCCCTCCACGGCATATAGCTCTGGCATGCCGCCAGCAAAGATTAATTCAAATGTGCGGTTGACGTCTAGAAAATCCTTTTGCTTCAGATTTTCAGGGTCAAAAACTTCACACTCGGGGCCGCGCATGATTTCGTTATACGTGAAGCTATTCATGTTGAGAATGCCGGCCCTGCCCGCTAAGGATTCAGTGACGTTCTTCATTAGTTCAAATCGCTGCGAGCCGGATAACCAATATTGCCCACGGGTCTTGTCTTTGTCCACGCGCATTTTGATATAAGGGAACAACTCTGGGGCATATTGCACCTCATCTATAAAGAGCGGAGCGGGATACGTTTCTAGAAACATCCTGGGGTCATTCTTCGCTAGCTCCCTTAGCGACAAATCGTCAAGGGAAACGGCGTTCATTCCCTCCGGAATTAAGCTTTCTAGTAGAGTGCTTTTGCCTACTTGCCTTGGGCCAGTCAAAACCAGCACTCGGAAAGTGTCGTTAATTTGCTTGATGCGTTTCTCGATTGTTCGTTGATACATTGTATTCTCCTTGAGCTTATTATAAGATATGATTTCCGAAAAGTCAATAGTGTGACTTCCGAAAAGTCAGGAGTCTATTTCCGAAAAGTCGGCAATATACTTTCTCGTGCACTGTAAACTTTGAATGCCCACTTCAAGAGTCTAGACCGCAAGCCTGTGTTTACTTTTTTGGGGTACACCGTACAGAAGCTACTGTCCACTTTTGTGGGTACACCTGAAAAAAGCGTCTACTATTAAGGGTACAGTTCAAGAAACCATCCGCTACTACCGAGCAATGCATCGCAACGATCGACCGTAGTCGCGACTGTTGAGGCTGCCCGGGGTGACGGTGCTGTTAAAACCAGCATAGGCGTAGTACGCGAGGCCCGAACTGTAGACGACAGGCGACCAGAAGCCGCCGCTACTGCCAACGGCGCTCAGCGAACCATGCCAGTTGCCAGAGAGAGGAAGTTTAATAGCTGTGTTCCAAATGTTTGGGTTTTTCATCATGTAAGAACTACTGTTCCAGCCATATTGTTCAGATAAGTATTGGAAGGAGCCATTCGATGTACTATTGCCACTCTTAGGTAAAGTCCAGCCGGCTGGGCAGATGGATTGGTTTACGTCGGTGTATTGTGTAGTATAGCTACTACTATCATTCATAGCGACTGCTGCAGTCCAGTTGTAGTAGTTACCTAGGTGATAGTGAGAGTCACCCGTGGAGGAGATTAGTTTACAACTGCTATTATTACTATCCCATGTACCTCCAGCAGTAGTACAATCCAACTCTGAGCTATAGTAGCCTGCAATACCATTCCAGTAGAGTTCACCTGGATCGTAGGACTCGGGGATAGTATAGCCGGTGCTATTTTTAGTCCAAGTGGTGTCACTAGTTGCTTTCGTAGCAGAAGCTGGAGTCCAGCTAGCGGTAGTGTAGCTTGTACCATTCCAGCCTAGGTCGGTAGTAGTATTATTGTAGGTTACGCTCCCATCTGTTTTGATGTCATGGTCTAGGTTTTGGGTCATCCAGAGATTACCGTCTTTTAGTTTGGCTACACAGTAAGTTTTATCATCACGTTTATCGGCTAGGTAATATTGGGAGTCTTCAGTCATGTTGCTTAGTATAGTGGCTTTATTAGAGCTATTTAGGTCTTGCATATACTCAAGACCTGGGACTGGTGTAGTACAGGATGTGGGTGGAGTAAGTACGGAAGGTGCAGCGGATGCTGGATGGACAAGAGTATAGATAACTTGCCCGGAGTAGGTATCGGCGGGTTGGGTTTTGGATATATATGCAGCATAAGTAGTAGTAAGCTTAACTCCACCAGTAGCTGCAGTCATATCAGTACCTGAGTTCTTATGGGCTACTTTGACGTATTCATTTGGAACTACGTGATAGTTACTAAATGGAGCAGAAGTAGCACCAGATTCTGCTTGGCTAGGAAGCGATACATTTGGAGCAGAATCTACCGTGAAGGCATTGTCAGTTGAAGTATCACCACTATCCTGAGTCATAGTGAGTTTCATAGCCCAGTTAGATATGTCTGGATTACCAGCAGTAGTAGCAATACCTGATTCTATAGTTGCATTGTTACTGGTAGTCGTTCCTACTAGTTTATTACTATTCTCTCCTCCCACTTCATTTCCTGTATATCCAGCTGCATATATAGCAAATCCTTCATTATCATTACAGAAAGCATGCAGTGTAGTAGAGCCAATATCTGGAGTATAAGTACCATTCACTATTTCAGCATTGTGAGATTCCATACCAGCACCAGACATAGTGCAAGCGATAGGCACTGTAATATTTATCTCATCTACGACGGAGGGGTCTTCGGCGGAGACAGTACTAGAGACTAGGATAGCACCAGAAAGTAAGCTAAGAGTAACTAGCCCTAGTGGAATAAGGTTGATGGGGTTTAGAATATTTGATTGAATTGTTTTCATTTTGTGATTGATGACCTTTCTTATATACTATTTTACCATAATCATTATGTTTATTGTAATATATATATCAAGAGGGATTGCAAAAAATAAAGAACGGAGTAAAAATGGGGAGCGAAGTAGTGCTCCCAAGGAAACTGGATGCTACCCCAAAAGCTTTATAATTTGTTCAATACGCTATCGCAAAAATCGCGAAGCTCTGGGATGTCGTTTTGTACTGTGTCCCAAAGTATTTCGGGGATAATTTTACCATAGGCATGCACGATGTGATGCCTAAAACCGATAATCATACCCCATTCAATTTCTGGATGTTGATTTCTAAACTCAGGGCTGAGTTTACTAGCGCATTCGCCAATCTGTTGGACAAAGAAAGCAATCATAGCCCTGTAGCCTAGATGACTACAAATTAGCTCTTCGTTAAGAGAGAATTCTGTGACCATTTGCGAAATATTATCGCAGTAATTCACGATCATCTGGAGAAGAAATTGGTCATTATTATGCTCCATATAACAAAATCCGATCATTTTTAATTAGGTCAAAAAATCCAGGAAACATTCCGTCCTCAGATGTGACATCTACGCTCGTGCCAAGCTCTTGTTCGAGCTCATGGCACATATGGTAATAATCTCTATACGTATGAACATTGCCGCGGTCAATAATCAAATCAACATCAGAATCTTCTGTAGCTGTATTCTTAGCATAAGAACCAAAAAGGTAAGCATTCTTAATGCCGTATTTCCGACCAACTTTGGTGACGACCTGCTTGATTTGATCTAACGTCAACATGTTATATTTGTCCTTGTTTACGTATATGATTATAGCGTAATAGGGTCAAAAAGGCAATGATCCATTTTGTACCAATTTATGGCTTGTCTAGCGTAGTGCGTGATTAGTAGTTATTTCGTGTCTACTGTTGCTTCATCGTTGTAGCACCTGTTCTTTTTGCGCAAACTTACGGGAACGGGGCGCATTATTCCTTTGGGGTTCTAGGGAAGGACAACCTGAAGAGCAACTACTCTACTCAGCCATCAAGCACCGCATAGCATAACCGAGTTGCCGATGGCAGTCGCCATCTTCTTCAAAACCGTATGCTGGATCTATAAACGTAGAAGAATATAGATACATAATATACATGCTACGGTAATCAAGATGCGTAGATGACCACCAGTAACCGTGGCTACCCTGACCGCTCGCGGCATTATCGACGTAGTAGCCCGACAGAGGCGTAGACAGGTTATATTGTAGGCTATTAGTATTGGCTGCATCGCTACCATACTTCTGAGCTAGCTTGAAGTACTCTCCAGTATCACCACCAGTAGGCATTCGCCAGTTAGCTGGACAGATGTCTTGCGGAGCGTCAATGATAGTATCTGGTACATCTACGCCTTGTCCATATGCATAGCAATATGTACTAGCAGATGCGGCACAGAAGTTATAGTAGATACCTACCTTGGCTTGACCGTTTGTTGAAGCTGGACCGTAAGATGTAACGAGAGTATCTTTGCTGGCATTATTGATGCGTGGTTGGATGTAACTATCATCGTTGTTGAAGTTTGTTGTTACGTTGGCTACCGCAGTATTGCCCCAGCCAGCAGTGGTACTGCCGCCATTAAGTAGATTATTAATGGCTTCCTGGGTAGCATTAGTGTTAGATGTATTCATATTAGCCGCAGTAGTTGGGTCGGTTGGATCAAGGGCTAGATTATCTAACATCCAGCAGTTACCATCTTTTAATCTTGCTACGTGATATGTGTTACTATCACGTTCATCAGTCAATGTGTAGACTTGTCCTTCTGGAAGGTCTTCGGAACAGTAAGTTACTTCCTGCATAGTAGTAGCGGTATCTAGAGATTTCGGAATGGTTGGTGCAGCGGTATCAGCAGGATGGACTAGAACGTATATCACTTGTCCACTATACGTATCCGCTGGTTGAGTCTTACTGATATATGCGGCATAAGTAGTAGTAAGCTTAACTCCACCAGTAGTTGCAGTCATGTCAGTTGTAGAGTTCTTATGAGCTACTTTAGTGTATTCATTTGGAACTACGTGATAATTACTGAATGGGGCTTGAGTTGCACCAGATTCTGCAGTACTCGGAAGAGCTACATTTGGAGCAGAATCAATCGTAAAGGCATTAGTACTAGTCGTATCACCAGAATCTTGTGTTATAGCTAGTTTCATCGCCCAGTTAGATATGTCTGGATTGCCAGCAGTAGTAGCTGTGCCTGATTCTATAGTTGCATTATTACTGGCTGCAGTTCCTACTAGTTTATTACTACTCTCTCCTCCCACTTCATTTCCTGTATATCCAGCTGCATATATAGCAAATCCTTCATTATCATTACAGAAAGCATGCAGTGTAGTAGAGCCAATATCTGGAGTATAAGTACCATTCACTATTTCAGCATTGTGAGATTCCATACCAGCACCAGACATAGTGCAAGCGATAGGCACTGTAATATTTATCTCATCTACGACGGAGGGGTCTTCGGCAGAGACAGTACTAGAGACTAGGATAGCACCAGAAAGCAAGCTAAGAGAGACTAGCCCTAGTGGAATAAGGTTGATGGGGTTTAGAATATTTAATTGAATTGTTTTCATAATATGATTGATGACCTTTCTTATATACTATTTTACCATAATCATTATGTTTAATGTGATATAAAATATAATGAAGAAGCCGTGGGTTGAAGGTTATAATAATCCGTCTAAGGCGGAACCATGTTTCAATCAATTTATCTTTATTATCAATCACTTTCCTAGTAGCCATTTGACCAAGTTAACTTTCTGGATACCAGAATACTCCTCATTGACCATATCTAGCGTAAGCAGAATTTTTGGGTAATTGTCTCTTATTTTGACAAAAGGCCTTATCTCCCTCTGTAAAATCTCTTCCGAAGTGATATGATATGCCACCTGATAATAAACTCTCTCGCCACCAGGTTTTTGCACGATAAAATCCACTTCAGACTCCTCGGCTTTGCCGACCATAATCTCACCTTCGTTCCGCTTTAATAGCTCCAAATAGACAATGTTTTCCAGTTTGTGGCCGAGGTCGGATTCTAGCGACGAGTTTAGAAGCATCTGCCGAAGCCCCAAATCCACTGCGTAGTATTTATCGTTGGTAGTGAGGAGCTTCTTGCCCTTTACGTCGTAGCGGCTGGCTGGATACAATAGATAACTCTGCGAGAGATAGTCCATATATCTGACTACAGTATTATGCGCCATATTACCGTTCGCGCCGTTCAGAACGTTGGCTACCGTCCGTGCCGATGTTGGATTACCGATATTGGCAAAAAGATATTTCGCTACACGCAAAAATTCTGGTTGGTTTCTAATTTCGAAGCGCGTAGCAATATCTTTATTAATAATAGTATCATAAAGATCTTTCAGGTAATTATGCGCTAACTTTGCGTCTACATTGGACAGGTTGACGGCCTCTGGGAATGAGCTAGAGTTCAGATAATCCATAAACAGCTTGTTTTCGTCCATTTCTTCACTATTGGCCTCACGGTACTCGGCGAACGAAAACGGTAACATATGGATGGAAATATACCGCCCAGTCAGGTAGGTAGCCAGCTCTCCAGAAAGCAGAAAAGCATTGGAGCCGGTAATATACAAATCCACATTTTCTTTCACGAATAACGAATCCACAGCTTCTTCGAAATGTTCTACTTTCTGAATCTCGTCTAGGAAAATATAGTTCATCGCATCTGGAACTAGTTTTTGCGCAATACGCTGGTGTAGCGCGCGCCAATCTCGTAGTTCGACGTTAGATTCTTCTTCAAAATTAAACGATTGAATCTGGGCAGACTTAATGCCCATGGTTTTTAACTCGTCGCGAAACAGCGCCAGTAAAGTAGATTTGCCGCTACGACGAATGCCAGTAATCACTTTGATGACTTTCTGGTCTTTTAGTTTTATTAATTGGTTGAGATAATAATCGCGCTTTATCATATAGGTTATCCTTTATTACACTATACACCAAAATTCATTTTTTTGCAATTTTGGGTAATAGCGGTGTGGATTACAGAAGTGGGAATTAGCATCCCACGCCTCCTGTTCCGGATCGCTAGTCTCTTTAGGAACGGTGGCGCATTATTCCAAAGGATGGCGCCGGGAACAGCAAACGCAGACTCACACAGCAACCAAACTACTCTAATCGGCCATCAAGCATCTCATAGATTGTCCGACGTTGCGACTGCCGTTGAGGTCCGGGTACACGCTAGTCGGAGACACGCCCGGGTAGTACATGAAGTCGATATTGTAGTAGGTAGAAGACCACCAGTAGCCGTCGCTACCCTGATAGCTCGCGGCATTACCGCTGTAGAAGCCCGACAGAGGCGTAGAAAGATTATACTGAAGACTATTATTACTTGTTGCATCGCTGCCATATTTCTGAGCTAGCTTGGAGTATTCTCCAGTATTACCGCCAGTAGGCATTCTCCAGTTAGCTGGACAAATGTCTTGCGAAGCATCAATGATTGTATCTGGTGAATCTATGCCATGTCCACCTGCATAGCAGTATGTACTAGCAGATGCGGCACAGTAGTTGTAGTAGATACCTACCTTAGCTTGGCCGCCGGTTGAGGCTGGGCCGTAGGATGTAACGAGAGTATCTTTGCTAACGTTATTAATGCGTGGTTGGATATAACCATCATTGTTGCTAAAGTTTGTTGTTATGTTAGCTACCGCAGTATTACTCCAACCAAAAGTAGTACTACCACCGTTTAGTAAGTTAGTGATGGCTTCCTGAGTAGCGTTAGTGTTGGACGCGTTCATATTAGCTGCAGTAGTTGAATCGGTTGGATCTAGAGCGAGGTTATCTAGCATCCAGCAGTTACCATCCTTTAGTTTACCTACCATGTAGGCATTATTATCTCTTATGTCTTTTAGTGTTTCGTTTTGAGTAATAGCTATAGTATTGCACATGGATTTGGTGAGTTCTTGTTGTTTGTAGTAACCATTGTCCTGTGTTTTACTGGCTCTAGTATAGGCTTCCGTGAAGGTTAGACCACGGTAGATATCTACAGTAGTACCGCTGAGTGTTGCAATGTTGCTTTCTAGGAAATCCTTTGCTTCTGTTTCATCTAGAAAATTATAGTGAGTATTATTAATATCGGCATACCAGGAACCGTACCAATCTGTGGTAGTAGCGTAGGTGCCAGTATCTGTTGTGAGACTAACGAATTCATCCGAGGCTTCGGTGTCTTGTTGCTCAGTAGTGTAGACTGGATAGACCTGAGCGAAGTAACCATAGTCTTGCCCATCAGTAGCAGTAGGCGCACTCTCCGCCATCATATAGAAAGTTACTGTATCACTATTAAAGATATAGGTCTCGGTGCCAGTACTTGGGCCTTCAAGCATTTCATAGTTGCCAGGTTCGCTATTCCCATCCCAATTCCCTTCAATTACCGGCAACATAGTACCGCTAGATAATCCATAACGGATGACTACTTTCATTTTATTAGCACCAGTAGCAGTAATTGGAACTGGTGTAGGTGCACCCGAGGTAACTGGATAGGAGCCATTCTGAGTACCATCATTTGAAATATTGTCAGTTTTACTAATTAGTGGAGTAGTGGCAATATACATTGGACTAGTAGCATATACTACTTTATTAACACTTTCTCCACCAGCAAAGGTCTTACCGTTGCCATTATAGTTTACCGCTACTGTACCAGGCAGTACTGGAGCGGCAGAGGCTGGATGTACTAATGTATACTTTACTTGCCCACTATACGTATCTGCCGGTTGAGTTTTGCTAATGTAAGCTGCATAAGTAGTAGTAAGCTTAACTCCACCAGTAGTATCAGTCATGTCGGTCATGGAGTTCTTATGGGCGACTTTTGTATATTCATTTGGGACTACGTGATAGTTGCTAAATGGAGCCTGAGTTGCACCTGACTCTGCAGTACTCGGAAGAGCTACATTCGGAGCAGAATCAATCGTGAAGGCATTGTCAGTTGTAGTATCTCCACTATCCTGAGTCATAGTGAGTTTCATAGCCCAGTTAGATACGTCTGGATTGCCAGCAGTTGTAGCAATACCTGATTCTATAGTTGCATTACCACTTGCAGTCGTACCTACTAGCTTATTACTATTTGTTCCTCCTACTTCATTTCCTGTATATCCAGCTGCATATATAGCAAATCCTTCATTATCATTACAGAAAGCATGCAGTGTAGTAGAGCCAATATCTGGAGTATAAGTACCATTCACTATTTCAGCATTGTGAGACTCCATGCCAGTACCGCTCATAGAACAGGCTACTGGAACAGTGATAGAGACTGAGTCTACTGCGTCGGTGTCAGCGTTTGAGTGGACTGACGAAAGAATAGTACCAATTGTTATTGTAACAGCAAGCAAAAAACCTGCAATGACTTTATTAATATATAATTCTTTCTTCATGTATAGTCCTTTATGGTTATACTAATATAATAGCACAAGTGGGATGGGGCTGGGAAGAGGTTTTTTGTATTTTTTAGCATTGTTGCATAATTCCCATGTTTCTTCTCCCCACAAGACGCCGCCGTCTGCCAACTTCGTCGACGGCAAAACCAACTTCTACACTCCCCAAATGAAGCTAAACCAACCTTGATTTTTTACACATTACCACCATCAACACCGCCGGCATCAAATATATCTGCAACGCATTTGGCAACCCCGAGAAGAATAGCAGCGTCACTCCATAAGCCACCAACAGAGGAACCAGTACCGCCCCCAGTCGCACCTTAATTATCACCCTCACAACCAACACCACCAACAATACTACCAATACTACTCCCACCACACCTGTTTCAAACAATAGCGACGCATATTCATTTTGCACAATCTCCTTCGGTGCCGGCGACAATCCATTATTGTACAGAGCAGTCCCAGCTCCGCCCAACCCCACCCCTAACATCGCAGTGGCAAAATCACTCGACCACACCTCAATCGCTGCACCGGTCAACCTGAGTCTCGTATCCGTAGATTCCGCCACATATCCATCAAACACCGCTTCTTCTTGACTGCCATCATACCCATCTCCAGAGTTTTCCACAGGTTTTTCCACAACCTCCGTGTCACCCTCAGATTCTCCACCACTCTCATCCACCCCTGTTACACCAGATTCAAGCGCCTGCGATTTCTCCGACACCCCCCTCACATCAATCACCCCTAGCGACAGATGATTCAGCACCTTAGTCACCCCAGTCACATACGTATCATTCGTCCGACTCACCTGCGCCATAACCCCCTGCAGATTCAATGCAAACACAAACGCCCCCACCACCACCAACCATGCCACCCCCACTCGCTTCACCACTTCCCTTCGCGCCTTCTTCTCCCACGCCAACATCACGCTCATTACCACCATCCCCACCCCAAACGCATAAATCGCCCCCCGCGAAAACGTGAGAAAAAGTGTTGTGGTCATTATTAGGAAACAGAGGAGTAGTTTTTTGGAACATAAAAAGCGCGAACCGTTGTAATTTTTACAACGGCGACGGGCGAGTATCCTGTACTGAAATACAGGGACGAGCCCGCCTCTGCCGTTGTGAAAATTACCATCGCGTGAGCGCTCCGGTTCCCAAAAACTACTCCTCTGTTTCTTAATCCATAACCACATACTCGCCAATATCGGCGCAATCAACAAATTTCCCATAAACTGTGGCTCTATCGCAAACCCATTCGGATGCGGAAACCCAAACATCTGATAAGTACACCCCGCACACATCAGCGAACACCCCCTCGGCACCCCCACAAGATCCAAAATACACTGCAAAACACACCAACCGCACACAAATAATGTCGACCCTATAAGCCACTTCCACCACTTCTCTTTATACCGAGCATTTAGTAAATCTCTCAAAGTCCACATCCCATACCCCGCCACAAATATTAGCCACATTATCCCAGCAGTCAGCACCCCCCTCGTCACATTAAGAGACCATATTATCGACAAACTCAGCCACACCGGCAAAAGCACCCACATCCACCCATGTCGCACCCACTTAAACAGCTCCCGCCTCCGCGCCAGTAGCACCACCGCCACTATATCAAATAGCACCAGCCATAACAGAGGTAAAGAAAGCTCAAAATTCATCGACTCATCCCCCCCGAGACTAATCACCGGATGATACGAAAAGAATAACACCAACGGGAGTACCAAAAGAAGAAACCTAAATAAGAAATTGAAACATAAAAAGTGCGAACCGTTGTCATTTTTATTTGAGCTTCTTCTTGACATAATCCAGTATCTCCTTGTCAAACCTCCTGGCATCAAACCCCACCACGCTCTTAGCGACCTTATTACGATCAAATTTCATCTTCTCAAATCTCTCTATCGCATCCACAAGTGACTTCACCGTCTGCCGCTCAAACAACACTCCATTCTCTCCGTCACGCACATAATCAAGCGCTCCCCCCTCCCCAAATGCAATCACCGGGCATCCGCTAGCCAACGCCTCCACCGGCGCTATCCCAAACGGCTCCATACTCGGAAACAAATACCCCTTCGCCCCCGCAAGTAGCTCCGCCAACCTGTCCTTACCTAAAAGTGGCACAAACTCCACCCATTCTGACTCCCGTGCCATCTTCACCAATGCCCCATGTTCCGGCCCCTCCCCCACCACGAGAAGCTTCCTCCCAAGCCTCATGCACGCCTTCACCGCGAGATCAATCCGTTTCCAATTCACCTGCCGCGAGGTAATGATATAGTATTCAAGCGGAAGAGAGTGGTCGCAACCATTCTTTTGGGAGCATAAAGATGATCCAGATTTGAATCTTTGGGACGTATATTCCTGACGACCCGGACAGGTTCGCCCGTTAGGGCGGTTCTGCCCGCGGTCCAGCGTATGACGTTCCAAAGATTCAAGTCTAACGCTCCCAAAAGAATGGTTGCGACCAGACCCCACTTCCACCTGAAATGCCTCAATCTCCACCGGCGGATGAATCACAACCGCATCTCGCTTATAATATTGTTCAATCAATTCTTTTGCATAACCAGAAATCGTCACAAAATACTCTGGCCTCTGCGCCCCCTCATAATCCTTGACTCTCAGCTTCTTGACCATCCTTTTAAACACCCCTCTTACCACCGGATTAAACACCCCAAACCCAGGATTCTTCACATAGTCATCATACATCTGCCAATAATACTGCGTCGGCACATGACAATAGCAAATATGTATCCCGTTCGGGTTCTTCGATGGTAACCCATGGCGCGCACGCCACTTTCCCGACTTCACGGATTTTGCCTCCGCCCCAGTCACCGATATTATCAAGTCATACTCCGACAAATCCAACTCATCAAACCACTTCTGCCGCTTTGCCCCCAGCAACCTCCGAAGTTTCGCCGGATACTTCTGTAACGGCCCCGTCCTCACGTCCGCATCGTCAAACCACCCAATCCCCTTCGGGTCATATTGCGATGTATATATCGGCGCCTCTGGATACAATTGATGCAATCTCAGTAGCACCTTCTCCGCTCCCCCCACATTCGTCAACCAGTCACACACCAGCGCTATTTTCATGCAAAAAACTCCAAAACGGCATTAGTACGAGCACTATACAAGGAAAAGCCGGAACCAAAAAAAGCTCTAGTGCGGATGCTCCGCGAGGAACGAGGAGCAACAGAGCGAAACGTACTCAATCGTACGTAGAGCGAGTAGCGGACGAAGTGACGAAGCGGAGCGCCGCAATAGAGCTTTTTTGTCATTTAGCGCCTTCTCCTTTAAGTACCACTGCTATCGTTTTAAAAAACACCGCCGCATCCAGCCCTAGCGACCAATTCCTCACATAATAAATATCAAGCGCCCTCCGCTCTTCAAACGAAATATCCCGCCTCCCACTCACCTGCGCAAATCCAGTCAACCCCGATTTCACCATCAATATCAGCGACCTATCACCATAATCACGCAGCTCCCCAGGCAGCAAAGCCCTCGGCCCAATCAGCGAAATATCCCCCTTCAATATATTAAACAACTGAGGCAATTCATCTATCGAAGTCCTCCTAATAAACTTCCCAAACCTCGTAATCCGCGGATCATCCTTCAAATAATCACCACCCTTCCGATACTTCTTAATCAACCCAGGCTTCCCCATTTTAATAAACGCCTCTTCCGCCGTCATCCCCGAATACTCCGGCTTCATCGACCGAAACTTATAACATCGAAACTTCCTATTATATTGCGTCAACCTCTCTCCCGCATATATCGCCGGCTCCTTAAAATCCATACATTTAAGAATCAGCCATGTAATAATCATCGGGATAGCCGCCAGCACAATCCCCACCATCGCAAACACAATATCAAACCCTCGCTTAAACGCCGCGTATCCGCCCGACAACGGAGTCGCCTTCACCATCACCGCTGGCGTATTACCAATCAACTCCAATTCCCCAAAATGCGACGACAACGCCGTCTCACTCGGCACAAAATAATATTCCAGATGCCTCTTCACCGTCTGCTTATACACATATTCCGTCGATCGTTCATCCGTCTGAAATACCACATCCGCCCTCGATTTAGCCAACGCTTCCTTCAACGATGAATACTGTTTAGTTTTCAAATCTTTCGGAATATATCGACGATTCGCCACCACCCCCACCAACCGATATCCCGCCTCTGGATTCGTTGCCATATAATCCGCAAGGTATTCCGTATTTCGCGAATTACCAATAATAATCGTCCTCTTCGCACCATAATCACTCTTAAACACCTGACGCATCACAAATCTCACCACCACTCGCTCCGCTAGCAAGAACACAAACGAAAACACCATCGCAAGTAGCGCCATAATCCGGACCGGAAACAATTCCTCCCCCATAAAGAAATCATACACAATCAGCGCCGCCACCGACAACACCGCTGCCAACATCAACCTCGCTCGCTCCGGCAACCTCGCCTTTCCGAGAAATATCGACTTCTTATACAGCCCAAGCGCCGCAATAATAATCAACATCATCGGCAACACCAATGCCACCGTCATCGTAAAATCCTCTAGTTGCGCCTCAAACGTAAACGGCCTCGGATCCACATGCACCCGCACAAAATAAGCAAACGCAAACGACAACATCAACGCCGCAGCATCCCCGATAATCAAACATACTCGCAGTATAAAATCAGACTTTTTCCGCATACCCTAATTATACAATAAACCCCCAAATCGCTCAAGCCACCCACTCATCCTCATTCATCATAGGAATCCCCAAAGCTTCAACTTCAACTTCAATAATAGCAAATACAACCCCAAACAACAGCCCCATCAACGAAGCCCCTTGTTTACTTTCTATAACTAGGATATAATCATCTTAGCTCCAGGCGCCGATTAATGGTTTCGTCCATTTCCTGTCTAGCAGCGCATATTGCCATTATTATCCAAACCACACCTTTTTGCAAAGGTCTAACCTTCTAGTAGGGCAAAACACATAAAACTCATAAAACTCATGAGAGCCCCACAAATTCACGCAAGGATTTATCATAGGTCAAGGCTTACGATAAATGTAAACTGGTTTACAAGGATTGTATTCTTTATTCATCAGGTTATAGCCATTGCCCTGAGGCAGTATTCTACTTCCTCTACTCCGGCAACGTCAACAGCGGCTCTGTTAACAATCGAGGTAGCAACGGCAACTACTGGTCGTCTACCGCGAACAATAACAACAACGCTTACAACTTGAATCTGAATAGCACGAATGTCAACCCAGGTACTAACAACAACAATAAGTACAACGGTAGAACTATTAGGTGCTTAGCAAGTTCCTAGGCGCTTGCTAGTAGTTACAGTCGGGGATGTCCCCCAGCATAATATGGCAATATGTTCCTAGATCTCACCCCCAAGTCTCACCAAACATACTCCATCCCTATCGTCTCCTCCAGCACCTCCGTCAAAAACCGAATCTTATTGAAATGCTTCACATGCCCAAGATATGATGCAAATACCTGTATATCCTTCGCTCCTGCCTGCACTTCCATACATGCCTGCCGAAAATTCCGCTTCAGTCTCTCCCCTGGCAATACATACCCCTGATGTATCATCGCCCCTAAGAACGGCACTCCCTTATCCGATGTCGTGACCATCCGCTTTCTCGGATGTAGCGTCAACCCTATAGTCTTTAAAAACATCTCAATCGCCTTCACATCCCGCATTAGTTGCAACAACTCCTCCTCCGTCACTACAATAAAGAAATCATCCACATATCTCCCATAATGCTTATACCCAAGGTCATACACCACAAACCTATCCAACATATCCAGATATATATTGGACAAAAGTTGCGATGTCAAATTCCCAATCACAATCCCCACCCCAGACGGCTGGCAGAACAGACTCTTGCTATCAGGCAACAAATCCCAATCCGACAATCTCCCCTTCCGTTTCACCCCACGCACCGGATCGTCCATTATGATCTGATACCACAAGTATTTCAACAATCTATACTCAAACGAATCCAACCTCCCCGCATATTGTTTATCAAGCCACCATTTCGCCCGCTCATACAACTCTTTCCTCGGTAGCGACATAAAATACCCCCTAAGGTCCAATTTTAATATGTATACCTTCCTCGCATAGTTCCTAGACGCTGCTCGTATATGATAATCTAACCTCCGTATCCCCATCAAAGTCCCCTTGCCTACTCTGCATGAATACGAATCATAAATAAATCTGTTGTCTAAATAATCATACACTGAGTCGTATATATAATGATGCACCACCCTATCCCGAAACGGCGCCGCAAATATCTCCCTTATTACCGGCTTATGTATAATATGCGCCGTCCCACGACTCGGTGTAAATGTTCGATTCAACAAATCAATCTTAAGGAGCATCAAATTCTTATCTGCATTTACCTCAAAAGTCTGTTCATTCACCGTCCTCCGTTTCCCCTTCCTTGCTTCCTTATATGCAATATATAATTTATCCTGCAAAACATTAGCATAAGATTGGCTAAGCCAAGCATAATCACCCATATCCCTCTCTATTTTTGTAATCCTCAAATCACTTCCTCCACCGCATCACGAATCTTCACCACATTCTCGCCCATTCTAGCTCTCGCAGTAATACTCAGTAGCCCTCCCTCGTCCAACATATAAATCGTCCCCGCCACATCATCAGCCCGCCTCAAAAGCTCCAGTTTTGCATCTCGTTTTTCCATCCTCCCATTCGCCATCCGAAAGTATATTTTTACCATTTCCGCCAAAGGCTCCATCAATTCCTTAGCATATATATCACGATATGATTCATGCAATTTCCTAATTTTACTCGGCATTACCCTAAGTAACTCATTCACAGCATTAATCAATTTTGGAAAAGTTTCCTTTGGTTTTATAATATTCTTTACCTGATTCAATTCATCATTTATCACCGACCTCATCTGGCCTATCTCTTTCTCAGTGAAATCCTTTTTAATATCAATTATTATCACCCCGAACTGTGCTCGTTCTGCTGTATACCCAATCTTAGCCACGTCCTCCATCAGTCTGTTACCTTGTTTTATCGCCACCACTCCACCACCGATTATATGTTCCTCATCTGGGTCTGGCATCACCTGTGCCTTACGTCCTAGTCTCGGCGCCACCAAAATCTTATAAAACACCATCGATCTCCCACATGCCCTATACCAATCATCTTCAGCCTTACCCTTAGCAGGGTAAAGGTAAATTTTGGAGGTATTACCTTTTTCCTGAGAAATCGCATAGGATTTACCTACATAGTACTCAGCATCACTAATACCTTTCCTTAACGATTTTTCTCCATCATCATGGCGAGCATCATATTCTTCCACCACTTTCCGAGCATCAGTCTTTTGCTTTACCGCATCCATCACCATGTGATACAAATCCTGAATTGTTTTCTCATGTTTAACAGATGGCGTATCCTTACCATTTAGCCAAAAACTCATTGTCTTAGACGATACTCCCAGTTTCATCGCCAAATCTTTTTGAGTCGTATTCGTCATCCTTTTTATTTCCTTCAATTTATCAGAATACGACATCTCATGATTGATATCCATACATTACCTCCATTTCTTATCATTTTACCATATTTTACGGAAATATATTAGTTACCTTCATGCTTTGCAGAATGTTGTAATTTTTACAATTCTATTACCTTTTTCTCAGTCCACATTGTTTACCTTAGGGTAATCAGGAGTAATTCTAAAATCCCTACTACACATCTGAGCATTGTCGCTCCAGTATAACCCGCATTATTTGAAACAAAACCAAGGAAATCACAATTTACCCCTCAGGAGCTGAAGCTCTTGAGGGGTAAACCGCAATTTCTTTGTTTTGTATCCTGGGGGACACCCCCGACTGTAACTACTAGCAAGCGCCTAGGAACTTGCTAAGCACCTAATAGTACTACCGCCGTACTTATTGCCGTTGCTAGTACCTGGGTAGACATTCGTGCTATACAGATACAAGCCGTAAGCGTTGCTGCTACTGTACGCGGTAGACGACCAGTAGTAGCCGCTGCTACCTCGACCGTTAACAGAGCCGCTGTTGACGTAGCCGGAGTAGAGGAAGTTATTAGGGTAACTTCTAAAGGCAAGTGTTGCAGTCTTACCGGCACTATTAGTCTCAGAGCTTTGATAATATGGATATGTTTGGCTGGAGGTATTAGCAGGTTCAGTACCCATTGTTGCAACACCAAGAGTCCAGAATTCGCTATTTGTAGCATTATTCTTATCTCCACCAATTGGTAGATGCCAGCCAGCTGGACAGATTGAAGCGCCAGTGACTGATTGGTTATTTGTACTATAGTGTGTAGTATCAGCAATGGCGGCTGCCCAAGTGTAGTAGTTACCATAGCTGTATGTATTGGCACCTGTAGTAGGAGCAGAGGCTCTATCGGATGTATTTTGGTTGTTATAGCGTGGGAATCTATAACCTGCATTGCTAGTGCCGATGTTTATTGTATCGTCTGCACCATCGGTGCTATATAGACTATTGGCAGTTGTAATGTTATTAGCCCATGGAGATTCAGGACTAGCTAGTCCTGCAAACTGACCACCATAGCCTTGGGCGAGTGAGCCGTCAGAATTGCCAGTGGCGGTGTTATCTAGGCGCATGTTCTCAATCATCCAGCATTTACCATCAGCGAGCTTTGCGATAGCATATGTGTTGTTGTCGCGTTGGTCAGTGAGAGCGGAGACTGAGGATAGGTTAGCAGTGCCGTCTATTGGAGCGGTAGTAAGATTGCTGCAGACTGATGCTACCTTATCGGAATCTTGGAGATTGCCTTGAGATTTAACCCATACAGCGTAGAGGGAGAGACCTGGGTTAGTGCCAGTGTAATCGGCAGTGTTTAGTGTGATGGTTTCATTTGGACCGTAGAAATGAGCGTTGGGATTCGTAGCATAATCAAAAGCATCGCTCCATCCTGCAAAGCCATAACCATTACGGCTATAATTACTGGCAAGCAATGTAACTGAGGAGGATACATTTTGTTCGCCCATAGTACCTACTACTGCACTACCATTTGGATAGTAGTGGATTTTGCCGGTAGTAGTGGTTTCTGGATGTAGTGGGATTTCGGTATTTGGATGGACTAGAGTGTATTTAACTTTACCTACATATGTATCAGCTACTTGGGTTCCTGAGATATAGGCTGCGTAAGTGGTAGATAGCACTGAGCCTAGTGTCATATCGGTAGTAGATGTGTAGTTAGCCACTTTGGTATAGGTGTCTGGGATTTCTTTATATGCATCATAACCGTTTTCTATACTGAGGTTGGCTGGATTATAACTCTGGGCAGAATCTGTCACTTTAGTAAGTTTCATTGCCCAGTTGGACGTACCGCCATTAGTAGCAGTGCCTGTGGCAATCTTCTCACCTACAGACTGTCCGATGAGCTTAGTATGGTCCTCGCCAGTATAACTATCACCAGTGAAGCCTATGGCGTAGATAGCGTATCCTGAGTTATCGTTACAGAAGGTAGCGATGGTGGTCTTACCGATACCATCAGCATAATCTTCTGTCCCACCAGAATATATACCATTAGCAAGAGTGGCATTGTGTGGAGTATCTAGTGTAGCCGTCATAGAACACGATGCCGCTACAGTAACTGAAGCAGTAGATACAGTAGTATCATTATCCTCTGCATTCACTCTAATTGATGATGCTACTGCTCCACTAAGCACCATCAACCCCATCAAACCCAACGTACCCATATATAATATATGGTCAGGGGAATCTATTTTTGCTCTATTTCTCAGCATTATTTTTTCTCCATATTTATTCTATTTTATAATTCTATTATACACTATTTTCCCAAATTGCAAATGGTTTAATAAACCATTCTATTCAGCTCATCCTAATCCGAACAAGCATTTAACAAACTCATTTTTGATTCATCTACCTTAATTCTAGCTCTTCATTCCCCATCAGCCTCTCCACTGCCTCCCTTATCGCTATTTTCACTATCACGTCCTCAAGTTTGCTTATCATCATCAGTCTCTTCCCCGCATCCTTTTCCGATGCCCCACAGTGATAAACCACTTCTTCCTTAGTACCATAATCTACTACAATAAATCTATCATGTATTAGCCCTTCTGTTTTAACAAATCTTACCTTTAAATCTTCTCGTTCTTTCTCAAAATCCACACAATCATTCTTACATAAATATCTACCATTGTTGTCCGTAAAGATTGTTATTTCAACTCCAGGCTTTGCGTTTAGCAAATGCCTTAATGTTTTCACACTAACATAATTATCTATAATGTATATATTTTTCCTAGCTTTACCATATATGTCCGCATATAGTTCATTTGCTCGAGTCAGCTCCCCATCCATAAATACGAATTCTCGTTGTTCAGATAAACTACTAAAATTCAATATCATTGGCGAGATTTCCGAACGAACTACCACATCACCTAATTTATTACACATTTCTCTCATTTTACCTTCCAGAGATTCTACTTCGCTATCCAATTTTTCAAATTTTAAGTTTACTTCAGCTATGTCTCTAGTATTACGCATTACTTCTTTTACCATTTCCAGATTGTCCTTGTAGGTCAGCATAGCCTGGTTCTCTATAATGTAATCTTTCATTACCTTAAATAGACGAATCAATGTTCTACTTTGTTTCACTGCCAGTTCTCCACGGAGCACCGTCATCAGCATATAAATTCCTTGCTCGGTAAAAGCATACGGCAATTTTCTGTTACCACCTCTCCCATTAGGTTTTGATATCAAATTTTTTGATATCAAATTATTTGATATCGCAGGATTAGCTAAACTGATGCTAGAAAAAGATACCATTAGGACATCCACTTCTCCCCTAGTTAGCTGAAACATAAAGTCCTCCCCTTCGAACTTTTCAACATTATTCTTGACCTGCTGATTAAACGCACTCGTCGTATACCCATATATCTCCGCCAAATCCGCATCCAACATTACCCTCTGCCCACGAATTGTATAAATTTTATCTCGTAGCAGCTTCTCACTTATCACGCCTACCGATGGCTCGTCGATGCTTTTCTGATCACTTTTTACCATATAGGTCTTCTCCCATATTAATTAATGTCCCGCCATTATAATCAGAAAACACCAAAAACTTCAACCCCCCACGTCTAAACTTATTCAACACAAGCACTTATACCCAAAACAAAACAAAGAACTCGCAATCAAAATCCCACATTAACCATTACTATTCCACCGTCACCGATTTCGCCAAATTTCTCGGCTGATCCACATTATACCCCTTTTCCACCGTCACATAATATGCCAGCAATTGCATCACCAAATTCATAAGTAGCGGCGCAAACAACCGTACAGATGTTGTAATTTTTACAACACACTCCACTGGCAAATCAAACTCCGACACATTAGTTATCACCACCATATGCCCTCCCCTCGCCAACACCTCTTGCACATTCGAAACCGACTTCTCGTACAAAGCCCCTTCCGGCACCAACGCCACCTCAAAAAACCTATCATCAACAAGCGCCAACGGACCATGCTTCAACTCCCCAAAAGCATATGCATTCGCATCCACATATGAAATTTCCTTAAGTTTCAATGCTCCTTCCATCGCAGTTGGATAAGCCGTATCGCGCCCAAGATATATCGCATGCTCATATTTTGCATATCTCTTCGCAATCTCCTTCACATCCCCATTCACGGCATCGAGCACCCTACCAATCTCCTCAGGCAGCCCAGCAATCTCCTCCACATAAGGTCTCAGCACCGTATTCCTCACTCCCTTCGCCTGCGCAATAGTCAATCCAAACATCACCATCGCAATCACTTGCGAAGTAAATGCTTTCGTCGATGCCACCGATATCTCGGGCTCCACATGCACATACGTCCCACCATCCACTTCACGCGCAATCGTCGAGCCAATCGCATTCACAATCCCCACCGTACGCACTCCTTGCTTCTTAATCTCGCGCAAACACGCCAGAGTGTCCGCCGTCTCCCCCGACTGCGACACAATTAGCGCCACCGTTCCATCAGGAATATAAGCCTGCCTATACCGATATTCTGACGCAATCACCACTTCCACCGTAATCTCCGACGTAAACTGCTCGATATAATAACTCGCCAACATCCCCGCATGATACGCCGTTCCACATCCCACGATAATCAAATGCCGAATCTTCCGAAGCTCCGCCTCACTAAGCCCAGGTCCACCAAGATGCACCGTCCCCTCCTTCACATTCACCCGACCTCTCAAAGTCTCAGCAAGTGAGTTCGGCTGCTCCATAATCTCCTTCAGCAGGAAATGTTCATACCCACCCTTTTGTATTGCCGCAAGATTCGTCTCAATCTCCTCCACTTTAGCCGACACCGGCTCTGCATTAAGCGTCTTCACTTCGATACCGTCTTTCCTGACCACCGCCACTTCGCCATCGTTCAAGTATATCGCTCGCTTCGTATGCCCCACCAAGGCCGAAGCATCCGAAGCCACCAAAGTCTCATTATTCCCTACTCCAATCACTAGTGGCGATCCACTCCGTGCCACCACCAACTCATCTGGCGAAAGCTCCGACACTACTGCAATCCCATAAGTCCCCTTCACCAACTTCAACGCCTGCACTACCGCATCTACCAATTCATACTTCCCATCCTGATAAAACGAATCAATCAATGCCGCCAATACCTCCGAATCCGTCTCTGATTTAAAATCGTGCTGAGGCAAAGTATCTTTCAACTCTTTGTAATTCTCAATAATCCCATTATGCACCACATAAATCTTCCCCGCACGATGCGGATGCGCATTTAACTCACTCGGCTCCCCATGAGTTGCCCATCTCGTATGCCCCACCCCCACATGGTCGTCACGCTTCAAACCCGAGAGCTTCTTCTCTAGCTCCGCAATCTTCCCCTTAGCTCGCACCAGAGTTGCCTCACCATCGTCCGACACCGTCACCACCCCTGCCGAATCATACCCACGGTACTCCAAACGTTTCAGCCCTGACACTAAAAATCCTTGCGCTTTCTTTTCCCCCACGTACCCCACAATTCCACACATCAATCTTTCCTCCAATTATTTTTCTACATTATATCACATCCTTTGACAAGACACTCACTGACACTTCACTTGGATTTGGATGACGCAGAATTTGGATCACGACACAGTAACTAATGGCACAGTTATTTACGACAATACTACTACCGATTTAAGCTGGAATTTAACCACCTTATCTTGCAGAGAATGAGATTTTGTGATATAATCACCTATGTGAGCGGGCCGGTAGCTCAGCTGGTTAGAGCATCTGCCTCTTAAGCAGAGTGTCGAGGGTTCGAGTCCCTCCCGGCTCACCACGAAATAAAAGAAGACCTTTATGGTCTTATTTTATTTCGTAGTTACTCGGCGAGGGACGAGAACCCGTAGGGTTCGCCCATGGTAGGAGGTGAGTAAAAATCCAGAATTTATTCTGGATTTTTCGAACCGACGCCCCATGGAAGACTTTTGCTTTAGCAAAAGTCTAGTCCCTCCCGGCTCACCAAAAAAGGCGCACATCGAAGCGCTGTGCTAGTGTTTCTAGGGAATAAGTCTTTAATTCATGGATCGCGTCACGAACGGGCGATTCCGTAAGCTCCATGCGCTCGAACTTATCATAGTCACGCGAGTTGAATCTGCCGTTATGTTCGAGCATGAAGCTTTTAAGTTGCCGAGCAGTTACTGGTATTGGTTCGCTGGGTTTAGTTTTCTTGAATGAGTGGCGTTTTGCCATGATACCTCTTTTCGGTTAGGGGTGCGCCACTAGAGCAGTATTATGCGCAGTTCTTTTTATGTGCTTTAAGCTTCTTCATTGCCCAGTCGTAGTGGGAAGATAGACAACTCACGAAATATGAGCCAAGCACCGAACCGCCAACCCAAAGATACATGCCCTTTGTAAATAATTGTTCTTCGCTAAGACTTTCGGCTAGTTTCATGACGTCTTTATGTGATTTTTCAAACATTTTTCTTGCGTCTTCAAGCGAAGTCTTTTGATGTTTCTTCCAGTATTCGACGTTCATATCGCCGTAAGTCTTCCAAGTGTATGGTTCCGGCAAGAATGGTGCGTTACCGCCTTTATTCAGATTCGTATCTACAAATTCAAGTAGCATTCGGTGCCATTCATATAGGTGTACCCAAATATCGCGTAGATTCTTGTCGCGCCCCCAGTGGCGTTCTTTCTTCGATGGATCGCCGGAGAAGTCGAACTCGGTGTTCATTTCTTTCTCGCTCATTGAATCAGCCATTTCGATTAGCTTGGCGTAGTATTCCTCGCCAGCTTTTAATAAATCCTGTTTGTTGCGTGGTCTTGGCATAAATAGTCCTTTGTTTTCTTTCTTGTAGTTATTGTTCTGGCTGCTCGTAATAGTACGAGTAGTCGATGCCTTTCATGAACATCTCGCGGTCGTTAATTTTATCCGTTAAAGCGGCCTTGATAAGTCTTTTTATCTCAGAGCTATCAGTGGTACTATGTTTCATGGCGTCTAAGTATTCTTGTTTTTCAATCTGGCTCCAATCGACACACTTTGCTAGATTCTTTTTCAGAATCAAATCGAGCCAAATTCTCGTGGAGCGACCATTACCTTCCATGAACGGATGTGCAATATTCATCTCGACGTATTTATCTATAATTTCATCAAACGTGTCCTCTGGCATCGCCTCGATGTCTTTCAAGGTCTGATCCAAGAACTGAACTGGTGCAAACTGAAAATTATCTTTTGCGATATTTTTAGTACGGATTTTTCCGGCATAATCGTATAAACCGCCAAAAATAAATGCATGGATTTGTTGTAAGCCTTTTGTAGTTCCTACTTCAATTTGATCGTAAACTGGACTATCAAATAGTTTGTAAGCTTTTTTCTGGCTACGACCATCTATTGTTTTGTCGGAATATTCAAACCACTCTAGGAATTCGTTAGCCTTTTTGTTGTTTATGGCTCGTGCAATTTTAGAGATAGTTTCTTGATCTACGGCGTCAGTTAGATATCTTTTTCCATCAATAGCCGTCATTTTCAGTTGTCTACAAATTGTGGACGACTGAAATTCTTCGTGTCTATTCTTGAAAGTATTCCAGTATCTTCTAGATTTATTGGAATCGTCTTCTTCATTAATCGCGGCTACTACATCGACAGCAGAGAACCACCATTTATTGGTTTCATCATCCCAAACAGCACGAACTTCGCGGTCTTTATAGAATCTAATAGACATTTTACTCATGTTGCGGGACTCCTTTTACTACTAATATTATACCATAGAATGCATACTTTTTCATGAGAGGGGGGCGTACCTTCACTATTGTCATTGTATTTATTTTTTTCTTCATTGTCATTTTTTTAAGCCCCTCACCAACAAGAGAACCTGTGGAAAACTCAGGTTCAAAAACTTTTGAATATCTACAACGCCCTTAACACGTTTGATATCTGTCTTAATTTCCTCTAAATCTACATCTTTTGGCGTAATCTCCAAAAATATCTTTACGATTTCGCGTAGATTTTTAGCTGCTTCGATTAAGATGAATGCCGCGACACCCAGTGAGAGAATTGGATCTATAACTGCGATTCCTGTGAATTTCATCACAATAGAGCCAATTAGCACTACTGCCCAGCCTAGTACATCTTCCAGCATATGGAGATTTACTGATTTTTGGTTTAGTGAATCGCCATCGCGTGTGACGTAACTCGCAATGCTATTTGTGACTAAGCCAATAATCGCAAAGATAATCATGCCGTCGTAATTTACTTCAACAGGATCTGCGATACGCCGAATTGCTTCATAAATCACGAATGAAGAGCCGACGAGTAGAATTACCGTTGTGATAATGCTCCCAACTAATGAATATCGTACGTAACCGTAAGTATGCTTCGCGTCTGGTCCTTTCTTACTTTTTCGTTCCAAACTATATGCAATGCCGATACTTAAAGCATCCCCTAGATCATGGACTGCATCAGAAGTGATAGCGATACTTCCAGTAATAATGCCACATATGAACTCAAATATTGAGAAGCTGGCATTTAGAAGAAATGCTATTAATATATTTTTCTCGGTTTTATATGCATGGTGATGTGAATGATGCGCATGCTCCGAGCCGTGAAAAGATTTACTCATAAAAAATCCTCGTAGTATTAATGAGTTATCAAGATTTAGAGAATAAAGACTAATTTCCGTATCGCGCTAAGGACATAATAATATTGATACGTACTTAAAGATATTATATCATAAAAGTCTTGTAATTGACATTGTAGGAATAAGTTATTCCCGTACACTGGTTCAATGTTCATTTCCTTGTGATTCCTGATTAGAATGTTACACCTACTAAACAAAAGTAGTCTTTCTTCGGTATGACTTTTGTCTTCGGGTTGTAATCTGGCCACTCTACCTATACTTCCACCCCCACGACTCATACAGATTCATCGCCGTAGGCAAATCCATATTTTTAAGCGTCAAATTCACGATATCATCCACCATCACCACCGCAAACAGCCCCACCGCTAGCCCCAAGAACGCCTGTTTCGTCATTTTGCACGACAAGTAGATACAGCTCGGCAACAGCCAGTACATCAATGCTAGCGCCCCCAACCCAAAAGCAATCGCACTCGCCGAGCACACAAACCCATTTATCGACCCCACGCCCCACCAATCATCCATATAATTCCAATATCTTGTCCCATTCCCCACCGTATATACCACCCACCCCGCAAACCATTCCAGAAGCCCCGTCGCGAACGCCGACACTACAAACACCACCCACGGATACTGCCGCAAATGATATGTCAGCAATATTATCAAGATTGCACCATAAGCATAAATATTAATCCACGGGAGCAAATTCCCACCCTTAATATACAAAGCCCGAAATCCGCCATCAATTTCCTGCAAAATAAACTCCCACACCCAGCCAGCAAATCCCGATATCACCACCACCAAGAACAGAATCCCCACTTTCTGCCACAGTTTCAATTTTACCCCACTGTATAAATATTCACGATACACATCAAGATAAGTTCTCTTCTTTTTAACCATAATCTCATTATATCACAACCATCCAACAACCAATTCAGATCAACATAGTCGAGATCAAACACAGTTACATCCCCACCAAGTCAAATATTACCAACCTCTCAATTCTCTATTGTATTTATATAATTTCTGAATATGATTTTCCAAAAAATAATAATGTTTAACATAAAATCCTACCAACACCACCAAAATCAATGTCAGCAAATACAAAGGAACCATCTCGAACCTCAACCCATATATAGATATCATCGAAGCCGTCACAAACATTGCACCAATCGCAAAAACCGCAAAAAACAACGTCACGAGTAAATGAATCAATCTTTCATGTTGAAAATTAGCCACCATTTCCCGATGTAATTCCAATAACTTTTTCCTATCAGCATCACTAAGCTCACGCCTCGTCTTCTGCGCTATAAACTTCTCATACTGACGAATCCGCTCTTCCATATTTCTATTTTAACACTATTTTTCAATTTTTCATATCACTTCACTACACTATAGACAGAATCCACAACTCCACATCATGCCACTAATACATTAACCAAAATTGATTTGCCAACACTATTAGTAATACGATTATCCTTTATCAGCCATTGACATTCTCATACAATAATGTATCATTGAAATAACATTAGCAATATATTTTAATTCATACATTAAATATGCTTTAATAGAAGAAAGGCCATCCATGACCATGCAAAAGACTGCATCTACCATAACACCAACACTAATACCAACATTAATACTGACTGGTTTTACTGTACTTTCTGGTTTGGTGCTGTCTTCTAGTATTGTCTCTGCAGACAATGATTCAACAGTAGATGAAGTAAATATTACAGTTCCAGTTTCCTGTACTCTTTCTGGTGCTGGGCAGAATTCTCATAATGCAGTAATAAATAATGGACAATATAACTCTGCTATTGGCGAAACTACTATAAAAGCTTTCTGTAATGACAATGAAGGCTTTGCTATCTATGCTATTGGCTTCACTGATAATGAAGATGGTAAGAATGTACTGACTAATGCTACTCTAGGTAGTACTCATGATATTGTAACAGGTACTGCCATATCAGGAACTAATTCTAACTGGGCCATGAAAATAGGTACCATCACTAGCCCCACACCCACTTATCCTATTATCATAGCAGGAAGTAATGACGATACCGAAAAAGAACAAGGTGACCCAGACTACAGTACTTTCCAAGAAGTCCCAGATGACTATGCCAAAGTAGCCTACAGAACATCATCTACTGACATTGGTACTAATGCTGAAGGAGCTACCATCACTACCACCTACCAAGCCTACATCAGCCCCACTCAACCAGCTGGAACTTATACTGGGCAAGTGAAGTATACGCTTGTGCATCCGCATAGCGCAGACAAACCTCAGAAACCACTGTATTTACACGAAATAGACGATTGGCAAGAAACATGGTTACATACTATCGGCGATAGCGTTGAAGCCATCGATATTAGAGATGGAAACACTTATCTTGTTTCAAAACTGCAAGATGGTCGAATATGGCTTCTCGAAAATCTAAAACTTGACCCAACTAATCCAATCGTCAAAAACAGATTAAATGAAACAAACACTAATGCTCCATCTAATGCAATTCATAATTACTATCATGGAGATATATCTAATCCTGGCTGGACAACCATCCCAGTAACTAATACTATAGCTAATTTTAATACTAATGTCGAACCACAAATAAACAATTCATACATAGAATCAATTTCCAGTGACTCTATGGACCAAAGCAATCAATGGAAAACTGGTGTATTTTATAACTATTGTGCGGCAACTATTGGGACTTTTTGTTATGAATATGAGTCAGAATATGACATACCGGATACCTTAATTGATGCCGTTTATGATTTATGTCCTGCAAACTGGAGGATGCCAACTGGTGGTTCGTCTGGCGAATACCAAACACTTTATCAATATCCAAGCGTTAATAATTATTCAGCTTATAGAAACGCCTTGCAATTGCCAATGTCTGGTTTTTATGCAAGCAATAGCATAGTTATGGACGGCACAATTGCAAATTATTGGTCATCATCATTTAGAGCTTCAGAACGACAAGTTTACGTGTTGAATATTCATCGTTATTCAAGCAGCGTTAATACTACGGTTTCAAACAACCGAAGTAACGGATACCCCATTCGCTGCATTGCGAAATAACATATCTTAATATAGTTGTAGCAAATTAAGCTTAATCGATTTTCATCAAAACAAAATAAATACCAGTAACACCACTCTATTCACTACCAATACTACTAGCTCTCAAGATGACGTAATCTACTCCTATGGTAATTACTACAATTGGTATACCGCTACGGCAAGTCATGGCATGGCGGCACCCAAGATAGTGGCCTTCCAATACGCTGCCTCCTCATCAACCAATAACTCTGCGGCAATATTTGTGACTTAATAATTGTCTGATTTTAACAAGAGGATAATAGATTAATACAGGCAATTCTCACTCATCAAATCCGTCTTTAGCATAGTTGCTACCTCTTACACCAGGATGTACCAATTTAAATAAAGACAAATCACAAGGCTTGTTTTTATCTTTGTCGGTGCGCATTCACGCAATTATACTACTGCCATACTTCTAGACAATCTACTTCACCACACATCTCACCGCAAACGCGTCCCATTTGTTCCAAGACCCATCCGGCGTCACCCAGTTAGCGGACGCCACACCTAGACGGAATGCCTTCGCCTTGCCATTCGGCGTTGCACTCCAGTACCTGCCATAAGTACCTCGTCCACCACTAGTATTATAATTATAATCACCAGAATAGATAAAGTTATTCGGAAATGCCAGCAAATTATTATTCTTTTCCATGTTGTTCGCTCCACCCACCGCGTTCGTTAAACTCACATATTCCCCACTTCCACCACCAGTCGGCAATCTCCATCCCGCTGGGCAGATATCCCCGGCCACATTACCACTCGCCATATCATAATTACCATTCCCTGCCGTGGCAGTATACCAGCCATACATCACACCATAACTATACCAGTAATAAATGGTGCCGTCACCACTCGGTGAAGGCGTCATGCCACTGCCTCTATTAATATCATTCGCATTGAATAACACCTGGTCGATACAAGCCGAGCTATCAGTATTACACAGCCTATTAGAATCTTGCGACAAAGGAGCCTCGTCGATAAAACCAGCAGTCGGACTATTCGTATTAGTAGTACTAAACGCCACCGCCGAAGGCGTCAGTCTCAAATTCTCCGTCATCCAACAATGTCCATCCGCTAGTTTCGATACTGCATATACATCGTTGTCCCGCTCATCTCGAAGCGCCAAATATTCACCTGCATTCATCATAGCGCAACGAGTACTACTAAAGCTCTGCATCGTATCAGTTGTATCCGCCGGCAACCACACCGCATAAAGCGTAATCTGATTATTGGCATCCGCATTACTAGTAAATGTATTATCTAGCTTCACTACTTGATTTGGTCCATACACCGTCACGGACTCATGGTTTAGCAGTTTAGTTCCAGCATTCGCATCAGTACTCCACCCTGCAAATCCGTATCCATTCTTCGAATAATTCGAAGCTATCAAATTAAAGCTACTAGGCACGTCTTCTTGCGTCACACTCGCCATCGAACCCGCATCCGCGCCATTCCCAGCATACACTACATGGTAAATCGGCTGCCACATCGCATAAAGCGTCATCGTGTCACCATCCGAAAGTTGCAATGTGGTCGCTGCTATGTCAAGTGCACCCCCTTCCGATATCGCCACACCAGAACCATTCGCACTAGTATTCCAACCCGCAAACTTATAATTCGCCCTCGTATATTGGTTACTGGAAGCAACGGCAGTTGCAAAATTCACATCCGTTTGATCAGTCATCGTACCAGCTCCACCATTGCTTTCATAACGAACATTTCCTACTATATCTATGGCTTCTCTAGCCAAACAGCGCACGGTCTGACCACGCAATTTAGACGTACTATTGTTTGTCATGCTAGCACCTGTCGCCCTAATCCACAAGTTATAAACCGTAGTTGAAGTATAGTTGCTACCAGAACTCATCCCAGTTGAATTCCCTCTGTTATAACCACTGGCTTCTTTTTGCTCACCACTATATATATAATTAAGAGGATATGAACGCCACCTTGCTGAAGCAAGAGAACCCGCAGGCTCTTCTTCCTGATTTAAACCAGAACCACCATATTCTACATCTAGGTTCGCTAAATCACCGGTCTTAGAATAACCCGTAGGCAATCTCCATCCCATCGGACAAATATCGCCACTTACTTGTGCTCCCCTCGTAGTCAAACTATACCCACCATTCCCCGCCGTAGCCGTGTAGTAATTATAATATACCCCATATGAATACCACGAACTACTAGAGTTGTTCGCATTATAAGAAGGCAATAATTCACGATTAATATTATTAGTATTATGAAGCACGCTATCCACGCAACCAGCATTCGTACCTTTACAAAAACTATTCGACGAAGCCGGATGCGTATTCGCGACCGTCATGAAATCGCTTGTCGGTTTATTAGTATTTTGTGTACTAATCGTCACATCCGTATCCGACAAATCGAGCCTGAGATTCTCCATCATCCAGCACTTCTCATCCGCATATTTTGCCACCGCATAAGTATTACCATCTCTCGTATCCGTAAGTGCCGTCACATCCCCCACGTTCATCGTTTCACAGCCTCTCCATCCTTGCAAATCCCCAGCAGATTGCACCCATTTAGCATATAATTGCAACCCTTCCTCCGACAAATCCCCCACCGTAATTGTCTGGCTCGGTCCATAATTCGTTCCCGTACCGTCCATTTCTGTATTCCATCCAGCGAATCCATATCCTGGCCTCGAGAAATTACTCGGCCTCAACATTACACTACTACCAGACACCACATCTTCTTGATCCTCCATCACGCCATCACCATCATCTCCATTCCCGAAGTAGCAAATACTCTCTATCGCACAAGGCTCCAAATTTACTACCGCCTCAATCACAAAAGTATTTGTATAAGTCCCCGCCGTAGTCCCCATCGGTACATTCACCCCAAAAGTCAAATCATACTGTTCCGTCCCCGCACTCGTAGTTTTAAACAAAGTTGTTGCTTTCACCGCCGTCGGCTCCGGTACCGGCAAATAATGCTCGCCTCCGTCAATACTATAACCATATCCACCACTAAGCTCATCCACCGGAATACTATCAGCCCCACTTGGCAAAACAAATGTCGGAATCGTATAGCTATCATCAGAAACATTTAACAAAGCGCTACTCTCCCCCGTCGTCCTTAGCCCCACCGTATATCCAGCTGTATTTGTTGTCGAAGCCGTAACAGTTTGCGACTCTTCGCCAAACTCACCCTGCAATAGATTCATTTCCACCACGCTAGAGGACAACGAAACACTAATCTCTTCCTCAGCAGAAGCCTTAGCGCCCAATGAAGCTATCAAAATCATAAAGAAAACAGATACCAATAAAAATACTTTTCCTCTCCACACTCGCATATAAACATTATAGCACAAGCACCATAAAGTGCAAGATTCATGTTCGTCCTCACTACATCATGTACACTTCGCGACGATAAATAGTTATACCCATT
>CAMVEA010000006.1 GCA_947166405.1 uncultured Candidatus Saccharibacteria bacterium | reverse complement strand
GATGCGCCGATACTGGTGCTCGATGAGGCGACTTCTGCTCTTGATTCAGAGTCGGAGGCGCTGATACAGGAAGCGTTGACGAATCTGATGAAAGGTAGGACGTCAATCGTGGTAGCGCATCGGTTGTCGACAATTGCGGGGTTGGACGAGATTGTTGTGCTTTCGGATGGGCGTATTGTGGAACAGGGCTCGCATAAGCAGTTGTTGGCCACTGGCGGCGCTTATGCAAAGCTGTGGTCTAGGCAGAGTGGTGCGTTCTTGGATGAGTAGGGATTAGTGAATTATTGGTTGATATCGGTTAATCTCGATTAATCTCGGTTAATCTCGGTTAATCGGCCCAAAAATCTTCTGGATTGGAGACTACGTCGATGTTGATGGTGGTAATTTCGCCGGTTTGGAAATTCTTAGCTTGGAAAGATTTGGAAGCGATTTCGGATTCGCCGATGACGATGCCGTTTTTGGCTAATTTGGAGGCATAAGAGAGTTTGTCGCCGAGTTTTTTGGCTGAGTAGACTATGGTGACTTTGTGGCCTTTGGCGCGAAGTTTGTCGGCAACATTGATGCTCTCGTCGTATTCGTGTTCGGATACTGGAATGATGGCGTAGTCGAGAAGACTGTCGGTAACTGGGTCGAGGAGATTGGATTCGCTTAGTATAAAGAATAGGCGAGTTAGCCCGATGGAACCGCCAACGCCTGGGAAGGATTGATCGGAGAAGTGCTTGGTGAGGTTGTCGTAACGACCGCCTCCGGCGATGGAGCCGATGTTCTTGTGCTCGGGAAGGATGAATTCGAATACGGTGCCAGTGTAATAGTCGAGGCCGCGGATGATTTTCATGTCGGCGCAGATTTGGTCTTGTAAATTGGCTGATTCGAGGAGGTAGAGTACCTGATCGAGCTCAGTGACGCCTTGGATGAAGGTGGGGTTGTCGATTCCGAGGTTGTTGAGCGTAGTGATGACGGTGGAGCGATCACCACTTAGCTCTATAAAATTGAGGAGGGTTTTGACGGTGGCTTTGTCGAGGCCGAGGGTTTCAAAATCGAATTTGGTTTTCTCGGGTGTGACTTTTTCGGCGTGGTCGATGATATTCATGACTTCTGCGGTCTTGTCGCCGATATCTAGCGATTCGAGGAGGCCGGTGAGAATCTTGCGGTTGTTGATGCGGGCGAGTATGGGAGTGTCGAGGTTGAATGAGTTTAGCGCAGAGAGCAGTGTAGAAATGACGTCGGCATCGTAGGCGAGCGGGAGCTCGGTGCGGCCGATGACGTCGATGTCGAGCTGATAGAACTCGCGGAAACGACCTTTCTGGGCGCGCTCACCTCGGTAGTTAAGCCCTAGCTGGGAGACCTTGAATGGGAAGGCTAGATCGCTCTCGTGCTCGACGACATAACGGGCGAGGGGAACTGTATGGTCAAAACGGAGGGCTTGGTCGGCTGACTCAATGGATTTATCGCCGGTCTTGATGAGCTTGTAGATTTGTTTCTCGGTGTCGCCGCCGGCTTTGGCTAGGAGAATCTCGGTGCGTTCGATGGTGGGGGTCTCAATCTCTTGATAGCCATGGGAGCGGTAGGTGTCGGATACGAGTTGCTTGAGATTATTGAAAACGGCTTGGGCTCCTGGAAGGAGTTCTTGAGCGCCGGAGACTTTGGATGTATTTATTCTTTTCATGGGTTTATTATACCATATTTGGCTATCTATTGTTTGTTGTATCATGATAAAAATGAATGGAAACGATTATGACAGTTGCAGATACTTCTATTGCATATTATAATCACGGCGTCTATCTTAAGGGGTGAACGTCGTGATTATAATGGATTGTCTATTCCTCATTTTTGCCAATGTCTTACGGCTTCATAATCTCATGGAATTTCATGTATTTGCCCTATTTTATCAAAACTGTGATACAATGGAACAGTAATACTAAGCGTAATCCTAACACTATGATCTGTATGGCCTTTTCATAATTGTAATCATCTTTAGATTGATACAAAAAGGATTGCGTGAAGTTATTGCACTGCTCCTTGTGGAAATATGATTTTGTATGGTTTTCAACTTTCTGCAAGGAGCTACTATAAACGATAATACATAAGAGAGGTAGACTATGTGGGCAAAAAATGGCAAGAAGACTATAAAAATCTCGGCAATGATTGCGTTGGGATTTGTTTGTATCTATGGTTTGTCTAGCTTCTCTGGCAATTCATATGCTCTCACCTACCAAGATAATGTAGAACTGCAGTTTACCTGGAACCCCACTATCCGCATCTCACTATCCTCGGCTGATCTTATTATTGACAACCTCACTCCAGGTAACTCCGCAGATAGCAATACTATCACGATTAATGTCGGTACTAACAACATGTACGGCTATACTCTCTCTGCCACCGCCGGCAACACCACCAACGCCAGCACTAATCTAGTCAATACTGTAGATGATACCAAACTCTTCACCAGCCTAGCCACCGATGCTAGCCTAGCTAGTCTCACTACCGACAACACTTGGGGCTATAGCTACTCTACCAACTCTGGTACTAGCTGGTCTAATTATTCTGGTCTCCCTCTCTACACCGCTGCCTCTGGTGCAGAGCTAATCAACAATGACGGTTCAGGCTCCACGCCAGTCCAGTTCAAGATTGCCGCCAAAGCTTCCACTATCCAAGCCTCTGGCGCTTATACTAACACTATCAACTTCACTGCAGTAGCCAACCCCGAGCCTACACCACAGCCCATCACTTGCGATGCTGGCAAGATTTGCTACTCCGAGAACGCCTTAGATTCAGAAGGCACCATGGCCGAGCAAACTGCTTCAAGTAACTCTAGAGTCACCCTTATGGCTTCTAACTATTCTCGTTCTGGCTACGGCTTCGCTGGCTGGAGTACCACCATGGATGGCAGTGGCAAAATCTATGGTCCTAACGAGACTATTACTACTGATGATCTAAGCTCCACTGGTATGCCTCTCTATGCCGTCTGGGTCCGCTCCGCTGGCAGCATGCAAGACTCCTCCAAAGTAGCCAGTGTCTGCAATTCCCTCACTACCGCTCCAATAGATGGCACTGCCAACCTCTCCTCCGTCTCCGCCCTTACAGACCAGCGTGACAACAACACCTATGCCATCGCCAAACTCGCAGACGGTAAGTGCTGGATGATTGAGAACCTACGCCTAGCTGATAAAGACAGCAGTAACAATGATATAGAACTATCAGCTACTAACACCAACAATCCATCATTACCACTTACCAATATATACGATGCAACTAACCCAACTACCTCTAACCATCTCTCTGCTTCAACTAACCCATCTTCTACTGCATGGTGTACAAGTGCAGATGCTGCTTGCTATGACCAATCCATGCTATACACTGGGAATACCACAGAAAGAGGAGCAAACCCAGCAACTTCTGCTAATACCTATTCCTATGGCAACTACTACAACTGGTATTCTGCTACTGCTGATAATGGTACTTATTCCAAGTCTAGTGGTAATACGGCTGGTGACCTATGTCCTACAGGTTGGACACTTCCAACTAGTGGAAGTGCAAGTATGAACTTTGGTTTGCTTGACATAGCACTTGGTGGTACTGGCTCAACATCTAGCTCTAGTACTACTCCTACTGGCACTGTTATGTCTGCCGCCTACCGGTCTTATCCAAATAATTTCCTCTACCCCGGCATCGTCTACGGCTCGTCGGTCGACAGTCGAGGTAGCAACGGCAGCTACTGGTCTAAGTCTGCGTACAATAGCTACTTCGCGTACTACTTGAGCTTCTACAGTAGCGGCGTCCGCCCGTCCGACTACTACAATAAGTACGCCGGATTTAGCGTCCGCTGCCTAGCGCAGTAGTTCGTCCCCTAGGTAAAGAATCGCCCAAGAAATTACTGTCCCTTCATGGTGAGCCCCAAGGGCTCGTCGTCTTAGGATGTAATATGGGGATGATGGTAAAAATGATTATTGGATTACTATTTCATCACGGTGGATTATGATATTATTGAAATAATGAAAAATCATAATCAAGATGAGGGAGATAAAAAGCGTAACAAAAAGTTTGAACAAATAGACACCAAGATCCAAAAGTCTGCATTAAACTCTTCAAGAAGCACCCTGGTAATATTCGGATTAAGGATGTGGCTAAGGAGGTAGGCATAACGAGACATGGATTTCATGAACATTATTAAAGTATAGACGATGCAATAATAAAAGGCGGCGATAAACTTCAGGATTTTGGGGTTTTGGTGCGTTTATATGACACCGCTAGAAACCATTTTGCCATAGAACCTGAAAATGAATAGTTATTTCGCAAGCTGCCCCCGCCCGCCCCGCCAGAAAAAGCAAAGCGGAAGCACAAAAAGCATAATGCAACTGACAATTTAACAATAATTATTTTTATATATACCACTGTCAAGAGTAATTTTGCCCATTATTCTTATGTTTTTTTCCACAAGCTACCCCTGTTAGCCATAACAATTTTGACAAGAGGTCTTGATTATTTTGTAATAGTGTGATATAATGGAAGTATATTCCGATGCGGGCGATTCAACCGGAGAAATACCAAAGAAGGACCCGCTTTTTTGGTTCTTTTATTTTTTATAGGCAATTTTCTTTTTAATGCCAGGATTATCAAGAAAATCTACGAATTTAGGGGTGAATTTTCTGTAAAGAGTGGATGTAGAGTGGCGATTTGGGGACAACAGTTTACAGAAACGCCCTTTTTCTATGAGGTACTTTACCATTTTGTAGTAGTCGCCATCTCCTGAAACTAACACTATGTCGTCAAACTTCTCTTTTTCGGCAATCTTCGCCATAACTGTGAAAACTATATCTGTATCTACATTACCCTTCTTTTTGCCAACCATTGCTTGACTATGCTCGCGGAAAGTCAAAATAAAGCCTGCTTCCTGGACAAGCTCGTATAAGCTCTGATTATTCTCATCAACAGCGCCCAGAAAATAATATGCCTTATCAATATGATATTGATCTCTAAGATATATTCGAAATTTCTTCAAATTAACAACCCACTTGTTAGCCTTTGTATTCATATAAAGGTTTTGGCCATCTACGAATGCTTGATTGTGGATTTCTTTGTTTGTCATATCTCTATTATATCATATAAATCATCTGTTATCTCTGTCAAAGCGCAAAATACAAAAGTTGGCTTTTGTGTTATAATTAAAGAGTCCAAACTTTAATTATTTACAACAGAATCAACAGAGATTAGTCTGCTGAGTCTTTAGCGCTTGGAATCGGGCGCTGATAGCCGGCAGGGCGCTAAGTCTCTGTTGTAAAAAGTTTGGACGCTTGCTACAGCGTCCGATTTTGTTTCTGGTATAAGTTAAGCGTCCGGCTTGCTCTGTTGTAGGAAAGCAACAGAGATGCCAAAGAATGCTAATCTTCATAACGCGAAGAAAGCGAAAAACGACGAGTTTTATACGCAATATGTAGATATTGAAAAGGAAATGAACGCTTATCTTGAATATAACCCCGATGTTTTCAAAGATAAGACCATATTATTACCGTGCGACGATCCAGAATGGAGTAATTTTACCAAGTATTTTGCCCAAAACTTTGAAAGATTTGGCCTAAAAAAATTGATTAGTACGAGTTATGCCGCAGATAGTAAACCGGAGGATATTCCATATCAATTGACGCTTTTTGAAATGAATAGTCCAAAATATGATAAAAAGAAAACTCGCTCGCACGGTAAGATTTTTATCCTAGAACGTGATGTGAATAAAGATAAAAAGATAAACATTGATGATTTGGAATGGGAGTACCTAAAAGGCGACGGGGATTTTAGAAGTAAAGAGATTACAAAACTTCGGGATGAGTCAGATATCATTGTGACCAACCCGCCTTTTTCATTATTCAGAGAGTTCTTATTGTGGGTAACAGAAAAAAGGAAACAATTCTGTCTTATAGGCAATATGAACGCAATTACTTACAGAGAGGTGTTCCCATTAATTAAGGCAAATCGGCTTTGGCTTGGTGCTACTAATTTTAATGTGGGCATGTATTTTTATGTGCCAGATAATTTTGTTTATGCACCGAGTTATAAGTTCGACCGCGAAAGAAATGGGCGTAAGGTTAATCGTGTTCCAGGAACATGTTGGTATACCAATATCGATCATGGTCGTCGCCATGAGCCACTTCCGCTAATGACGATGGCGGACAATATAAAGTTTAGCAGGCACAAAGAAATACGCGAGCATGGGTACTACGAATATGATAATTATGATGCCATCGAGGTACCATTCACCGATGCTATTCCAAGTGATTACGCAAAAGGTATGGGTGTTCCGATTAGTTTTCTAGATAAATACAATCCTGACCAGTTTGTAATAATAAAGTTCAGAAAAGGAAGCGATAATAAAGATTTATGCTACACAGATAAGCAGACGAATAAACAGATTTTTCCATATTTTAGAATTCTAATTAAACACAAGGAGCAAAACAATGAAAACAACTCTTAAAACCGACATCACGATTAAGGACATCTGCGATGGATTCGTTTATAACGAGCTAGAAGGTAGAGGCCTTTACGGGCTTTCTGGCAAGCTCACGATTCAGCCCGAGTACCAGCGCAATTACATTTACGCTGACGGCAAGCGTGATGTGGCAGTAATCGAATCGATTCTAAGTGGCTATCCGCTTGGCTTGATTTATTTCAACCAAACGGATGATGACAAGTACGAAGTCCTAGACGGCCAGCAACGCATCACGAGTTTTGGGCGGTTTGTGACGAATAAATTTGCTGTTAAAGACCAAAACGGTATGGAACAGTATTTTTCTGGATTAGACGAAGAAATACAAAATAAGATTCTAGAGTATCCGCTGACGATTTACATTTGTGAGGGTGAAGAGAAAGAAATCAAGAGTTGGTTTAAGACTATCAACATCGTAGGAATTCCGCTTAACGAGCAGGAACTTTTGAACGCGATTTATTCTGGTCCGTTTGTGACGGCTGCAAAGGAAGAGTTCAGTAACTCCCAAAATGCGAATATTCAAAAATGGGGTGCGTATATTGCTGGCTCGGTGAATCGTCAGGATTATCTAAGGGCGGCGCTCGATTGGGTGTCTAGCGGCAATATTGATAATTATATGAGCAATCATCGTAAAGATGCGGACATTAGCGAACTAAAAAAGCATTTTACTTCTGTGATTGATTGGGTTTCGTCGGTGTTTATTGACCTCACGAGTGATATGTGTGGACTCGAATGGGGACGACTTTATGACACTTACCACAAGACCGCTTATAATCCCAGCAAGGTTTCGGAAAAAGTTCGCGAACTCTACGACGATCCGTTTATTAAGAACCATAAAGGTATTTTTGAGTATATTCTAGGTGGCGAAAAGGATACAAAACTACTAGATGTGCGGATTTTTGATGAGGTAGTGAAGCGCCGAGTTTACAACAAACAAACTGCGGAAGCGAAAGAAAAAGGTATTTCAAACTGTCCGCTTTGCGCTGTGGGCCACGAAGCAAATAAAGACAAGATTTATGCGTTAAATGAGATGGATGCCGATCATGTTTCAGCTTGGAGTAAAGGCGGAGCCACTACGGAAGAAAACTGCCAGATGCTGTGTAAGACGCATAATCGAGCGAAGGGGAATAGATAGAAGGCGTTTATTTTCTGTTGTGATTCCAGTAAACAATACCACTGATAAAACTGGCAATCGTAAACATACTACCAATTGTTATTAGCAAGATGCCATTTTGTTGAGAATTAACCGTAGCAGTAAAGTTAATCTTATCATAAAGGAACATAGTGTGATCTTTTTGGCTCGTTGCTTCTTCGGTCCCGTTCATTACACATGGGTAAGTGTCTTGGATTGCCGTTCCATTGTTCTTTTTGTATAATTCCTACGCTAAGTACTATTGTTGGCCTTGCCAACAATTATACAAATAAATAAACTCCCTGAAGGGAGTTTCTTTATTTGTATGGTGGGCGATACAGGAGTTAACTCGCGCTAAAGCGCGAGTTATTCGTGGGGTGTCGGTTCGAAAAATCTAAAACAAGTTTTAGATTTTTACTCACCTCCTACCACGAGCGAACCTACGGTTCGCCTCCTGAATGCGCTATTATACAAATAAATAAACCCCCTGAAGGGAGTTTCTTTATTTGTATGGTGGGCGATACAGGAGTCGAACCTGTGACCTCGTCTACGTCAAAGACGCGCTCTAGCCAACTGAGCTAACCGCCCTGATTCCTCGTATTTTTAACGGTGAGTACGTTCGCTTCGCTCACTGCTTCATCTGCGTTTACTCGGAAAATGTGACTTTGTCACATTTTCTTCGAATATCTCTCAATTTCAGAAAAAGAAATAAACTTTTTTCTTCATTGGCGAAATATTCTGAAATTGAGACTTCGTCTCAATTTCCTCGTAAACTTGGTGAGTCGGGAGGGGCTCGAACCCTCGACACCGGGCTTAAAAGGCCCGTGCTCTAACCTGCTGAGCTACCGACCCGTAAGGATTTATACTATTATATCACAGGTCTGTGGTTTTTTTCAAGTCTATCGCATTAGTCATATCTACCGTATTAGATAAAAAATAATGTTACCGAAATCGCTTATTTATGTTTTGTCTGTTTATGTTTTGGGGTGCGTTTTGTATGGGTGCGCAGATATGATAATACTTGGTTGTTGAATTATTTCGACAGAATATGTTGATTTTTTACTATTTTTATGATATAATATATATGATAATATAGGTGTAAACCGTAAAAATAGGAGTTTTATGAATCAGAATAATAATGATAATAATGTTGAGAATATTCACGATTCTAAATCAGATGATAAGGCTTCGTTGGATATTGCTAAACTGATAGCTCTTGCTGATAAAGAGCACTATAAAATTGATAATGATTTTAGCCTTTCGGAGACTAGGGTGCGTGGAATTGGTAGTAATATTGCCTTTTATCGTGCACAGAATGGGTTAAGTCAGGAGAAGCTGGCGGACTTGCTAAGGGTGGATCGTACCACGATTTCGAATTGGGAAAATAGCAAAAGTTGTCCAGATGGATGGCAGATAGAGGATATGGCGAAGCTGTTTAAAGTTGATATCCTCGAGCTATACTCGAAAAAGATTTACACCATCAATAGCAAGAAAGCGTCTCATCCGGATGAAGAAAAAAGTGAAAGAGAATGGCTTGAAAAGCATCCTGATGATTTCTTGAATCAGAAAATTAAAGAGGGGAAAGTGTCGTTTTGTGCGAGTGATTTGGTAAGAGATTATGTACGAGTTGACCGAGTTGATTTGATTGTGATAGCGCTTGAGTTGATTGAACGAGGGTTTTGTGTGACGAGATGTGATATCTATTATCCAGATGGCGAATTATATGATGGAGTTGATGTATTCTTGAAGAAGGGGGAACTGGAGCATTTCAAGAATGCAATGAGTGAGATATTGATTAGTTTTTCTACGAATACTTCAAGATTTCAAAGCGTAATTGATTTGAGACGTGAGATTTATGATAAGGAGGGTGGAACTGCACCTGATGAAATCGAGCAATATATTAAGAATAACAAGACTTTGTCAAAATATCATGTATTGTACGGCGCTATGGATTCTTCGCAGGAGCAAGATATCTTGGCGTATGGTACAGATATCGGTAAAACATACGACGTACTGAGTAGGAAAAAGCCGAGTTGTTTTGATATAGTGGGTTTTGATGAATGCTACTGTGAGTTCGAGTATAGCTATTCTGCAGAGAATTTTGATTGGAGCAAATTAAAAGATGGGGAGTAGTGATTATGGGTTGGAAAAGAAAACAATTTGATAAAAAACAGAGGTTGAAGAAAACCATTAAAGCATTAGAGGTCAACGGTATTGATACGAGTAAGATTCATATGGTTTCGGCAAATGCAGATAATCGTCATTATTGTTGGGGATGTTGTAAGGAGAAATATTGTTACGAAACGAAGGAAAAGGCGGAAAAAGCGACTAGATTTGTGTCGAATAAACAGAGGGTTTATTATTGTGAGCTTTGCTTGGCGTATCATACGACCAGTAGAGTATCTCTCCCTGACCTGAAGCTGATTAGGAATGGGTTCAATAATGTGGAAACGATGATTGACTAGAGGGCTTTTATATTAATAGTGAGCTGTGGGGTGTAGGTTTTGCCGATTGTGCTATTTGGAGTGAGTTGATCGTGATGAGTTAGAGATATAATCAAGAAACTATGAAAAAACCTATGAAAAAACCTATGAAAAAACAAGTTTGATAGCTTGCTATTATAGCTTGCTATTCCAAAAAATAGTGACCTATGATATAATAACAATATGGCGCTGTAGCTCAGTTGGTAGAGCAGAGGCCTGAAGAGCCTTGTGTCACTGGTTCAAGTCCAGTCGGCGCCACCAGAACCTGACGCTTCGCTTGCGCTCGCGTTCAAAAAAAGTAACACCGTACTTCGTAAACGGCGCCACCAGAACTTGATGCTTCGCTTTCGCTCGCATTCAAAAAGCGTAACACCGTACTTCGTAAACGGCGCCACCAGATTTTATAAAACTCGGCATTTTAGCCGATTTTTTAGTAGTATTTTTCTGTTAAGTACCCTGCTGGTCTTAGTATGTTATTTTATGTCAATTTTACATAAAAAATGGGGCAAAAACTGCCGTTCTACCCCTATTAATTTGTCTGTTAATACCTTAATTATTAATATTTACAGCAGTTTGGCTAAAATTTGAATTAAACTCCATATCGATCAGATTAAATTGTCTAAGCGATCCGTCTTTTTTGCTAATATGGCAAGAGCCAGCACCATCGTCAATAGGGTGCTCATCGTTGTCGGCCTCAAAAAACCAGTACTCTGCGTTCTCTTTAGCGCCAACGATCTGCTTGTTAAACTTTTTGGCGTACTCTGTCGCCATGTCTTTTGCTACGTTAAAGTTTAATTCCATGTTATTAAGCCTCCTCTTTTATTATTGTTTATGATCTGCCATTTCTAAACCAGTATGGTCTTGTCCGTCTATAAGATTTACTGGTTGCCCTGTGTTTTTATCAGTAACCCAAATACCTTGAACGTCATCTTTTGTGACGTACCCTCTTTCAGCAGCAGCCTTACTCGCTTGAATAACCAAGTCGGCTTTTTCGCGTTTTTCACTGTCACCATCGTACCAATATACTCCGGCACCCTCTGTACCAAAACCACGCTTACCCGGTATATCTAAAGCGTCGGCAGCCTCACGCTTATTCCTTACAAACCCTTGGATCATCGGGTCAACAACCGCAGATGACCCTACGTGACGATAGACACTATCATCGCTCATCGGCAAATTACCACTACCAAAGAACAGCCCTTTGCCATGTACGTTTGGGTTTCCATTTTTTTCAGTTGCCTCTCTTAAGGTCTCTTGGTTTATCTCTACGTCACCCCACTCGGCGGTCAACTCAATTAGTTCATTGTCAGGTAGGCGTAGCCGATCAACTCTTTCAAGGGCGGCTACACGATCAGCCTCAGAGGCCTTTTCCGCTCCACGATCGCCAGAATAAGCATTTAGAACTTGTTCGCGTGCGTCAGCAACTGTGGCTGTTTGCATTTGTTGCTCCGCTTTTGCAGCAGTAGCGGCCTGTTCAATTTCATCATCTACATCAGTCGGCAAACTGTCAATTAAGGCTTTCATTGCTTTTACATCGCTCACTGCATTTTTTGAGATCATTGAACTATTGCTCCGGTTACCATCGAAAGGTACGTTTATCAAATCGTCCCAAGTGGTTCCGCTACCATGCTTGCGAGTTTCAATGTTATTGCGATCATCTGCCACATGAGCCTGATCTATCCCACGACTATGCGAACGTTCCATACTCCTCATACTTTAATTATAGCATATTCATCGATTAGTTTTGCTCGCATACTTTGATTATATAGTGTTAATACCTGAACAATTCGCCCTCCCCTCATTTACCAGTATCGACAAGGTACGACCTCTGTGATAAAATATAGAGGATGAACAGCAAAAATATAAAGCGAGGCAGAATTATAATCCCAGGTGGTCGTAAGCCATGGCCACATGAGCTTCGTATTGCTAGTATTCTAGCAATGGCTGGACACAATATCGAATTTTTACCAGAATCAAATATAAGTACCGCCGATGTTTTACTAGATGGCGTTGAATATGAAATGAAATCTCCCTTTACTAATAAACCAGATAAATTAGAACGCAATATTAAGCGTGGACTAAAACAATCTAAAAATATCATCTTTGATTCATCTAGAATAAAAAATATGCGAGATGATAATCTTCGACGGTTTTTAACCAAAAAAGCCAAGGAACAAAAACAAATTGGCGAACTTATTTTTATTACAAAACGCGGTCAAATTATTGACATTAAATCATTAGTTTGATAAAATTATATGTAATGAAGTTCTTGCACGGGGCAGTATGCTCCTACCGCAGGAGCTTCTTTTTGTAGTATTCGATTAATTTAATCCTACTTTCTTCTTTATAGATTGTTAATGTCTGGACAATTCGCCCCCACCACCAGAACTTGATGCTTCGCTTGCGCTCGCATTTAAAAACTTCAAAAGACGACTAAAAAGACATCAAGATAGAACCAATAATCGCCCTATGAGGCCACTTGATTATATGCCACCAAAACAATATCTATAAGCATATAAGATAAAGCGGGTTAAGAAGTAATTTTCATATGTTCGTTTATCCTACAAAAGACTCTAAAAAATCCCCTCAGAGAGGGGATTTTCTAGTAATGGTATTATTTCTTCTTCTCGGTGTTTGCGGCGATATCGCGAGTATTGCGCCAGATCATAATGAGCATCATGGTGAACTCGTAGACGACGCGAACCAGGATTGGTCCCAAGACAAGAGTAAGTAAGAACATAAGGAAAGCAGTGCCTCCAAGCATACCCATCATGCCTAAGTAGTTAAACGAGAATAGGACTACATAAATGGTGGTAATGTAGTAGATTACTTTTAGGATTGGCTCTATCCACATGATTTTGAAAGAAAGGAAATCTTTGAGCCATTTGGCGAATTTGCCTTTAGGGGTAGTCTTGGCGTTGACGAAGAGGAAATAAATTAAAACACCACCAATGATTGCAAGGATTAGGGCGATAATAGTCCAGATGCCGAAGCCGGCCATCATGTCAGCACTACTACTGCTTGTGTTGAGTCCGCTCATGAACTCATTGAAGTCTGAATCGTCAAACAGACTTGAATTATTATAGGCGGCAAAGTTTGTTAGATTTTGCAATGCGTTGCTTAGCATTTTATAACTCCTTTTGTTAATGTTATTATTATTTTACCATAATATGTTGAAATATGTAAAGTTTTTATGGAAAAAATGAAATAGGGGAAGGGGAGATTATGGATATGTCGAGCGATGTTTGTATAATAAGATAAAGATGGTATAATAATTGATATGAATAGAGTACCATTGGCGGAAAGGATGCGCCCACAAAAACTATCGGAAGTGGTGGGGCAGGATGAGATTATTGGGGAGGGGAGGATTTTAACGGAGATTGTACGGAAGGGTGAGCCGGTGAATCTGATTTTCTGGGGGCCGCCTGGGACGGGTAAGACTACGCTTGCTAGGATTATGGCGAAGGAGTTTGAAGCTGATTTTGTGGAGATTTCGGCTGTGACGGCGGGAAAGAAGGATGTGGAAGCTGTGGTGGAGCGTGCGAGAGTGAACTGGAACTTGGGAACTAGGACGGTGTTGTTTGTGGATGAGATTCATCGATTCAATAAGGCGCAGCAGGATGCGTTTTTGCCGCATGTGGAGTCGGGGTTGATTACGTTGATTGGGGCGACAACGGAGAATCCTTCGTTTGAGGTAATATCGCCACTGCTTTCGAGGTCGCGAGTTGTGGTGGTGTCGGCGTTGTCAAAGGATGCGATTATTACAGTGCTGAAGCGGGCGATTAAAGAAGAGGTAGCAGGGAAGCGGGTGAGCAAAAAGGCAATAGAATTGCTGGCGGAATTGTCTGGGGGCGATGCGAGGTCGGCTTTGGGGGATTTGGAGTTAGCATTATCGCTAGCGGAGAAGGTAGATGAGAAGGTGGTGGAAGAAGCGGCGGGGCGGAAGCTGCCTGGCTATGATAAGAAGGGTGATAATCATTATGATACGATTTCAGCATTTATAAAGTCAATGCGGGGATCGGATGTGGATGCGGCGCTTTATTATTTGGCGCGGATGGTAGAGGCGGGGGAGGATCCGAAGTTTATAGCACGGAGAATGGTGATATTTGCTTCGGAAGATATTGGCTTGGCTGGGAACGGGGCATTGTCGCTTGCAACGGCGTGTTTTCAGGCGGTGGAGCGGGTTGGGATGCCAGAATCGGGATTGATGTTGGCGCATACCTGCGTGGCTTTGGCGTTGTCGAAGAAGTCACGGGCGACGACGGATGCGTGGTATAAGGCTTTGGATTTGGCGCGTAAGACGCGAGGTGAGCCGGTGCCGGTGTGGCTTCGGAATGCGCCAACTAAATTGATGAAGGATTTGGGGTATGGCAAAGGGCAGAAATGGGAAGCGGGATTTCATCTCGATAAGAATTATTTGCCGGATGCGATTCGTGACGAGAAGATATGGGGGAATGAGAAGTAGGGGTGGCTGCGGGCTGAATGGTTGTATTTTGATTGTTGGGCTAGGTGCTGTGTGCTATTAGGATTGAAGTGCTATGCTGGTTGGATAAAGGTAAAAAGCGAGACAAAAGGGAAAAGCGCCCCTGGGGGCGCTTAGGAGGATTCTTAATGGACCTCGACCGAGATGAGGCTTTGTTCGGCCTCCTGCTCGAGCTCGGGAGTGCCACAGTAGAACGGCTCGAGTTCGTAGTTTTCTAACAGTTCGATTTTTGAGGTTGTAGCCTCACAGAGTGGCTGGAAGCTTTCGTTTACCAGCATAACTTTTATACTTGAAGCTTTGGCGGGCGTAACCTCGGGTGTGGCATAGCTATTTCTTCCACCTTTTTCCATGGTGGAAATAGGCGTGAGGTTGATGCCGATTTGCCTACCGCTTTCATCGTAAACTGCGATAATGATATATGCGTTGGTATCTTTCGTCCAGGTTTCAACTATTATTAGGTGTTCGTCTGCCACCTGAATTTGAATGTGATTATGGCTATCGTCGAAGGGGTCGGGCTGGCCGTTGATGTCGGTGGTGTCGTCGATGGCATCGGTATCGTTGGGTTGATTGTTGGGTTCGATGATGTCGGTGCTACCATCGTCATTGATGCCGTTGTCGTCGATGCTGGTGTCAGTGGCGAGATTGATGTAGTTTCCGGCGTCGGTGTTGTCGTTCGGACCGAAGAGGTCCGCGGTACTGGCGCTGGCATAAGTCGGAATGCTTAACAGCATCATCAGGAAAATCATGATAGCAGTCTTTTTCATTTGGGATTCCTCCTTTTAATGTGCATCTCTGTGAGATTAATAACATTATAGCATACTTTGTTAAAAATGTCAAGAATAAGCGTAATAAAACAGGGATGATGGTGTTTGGAGGAGTGAGAAAGTACTGTTAGCTATCTAGGCCGGCTTTGAAGTACATTTGGACGTAATCCCAGCCCCAAGAGAGGTCGAAGCCTGAGCTGGTGTAGTTATTGAATTTGAAATATGGCATGCCGTTTGCTAGCTTGGCTGATTTGGCGGCGTTTTTCTGGATTTCTTCGATGGGGTCATCGTTCTCGACGCATGATTTGAAAGAGTCGCCAAGACCGACTTTTTCGCCGATTTTGATCCAGTAGGATTTGTCGAGAGTCGACATAGTCTTGACGGCACTTTTGCCGGCATTTTTAAAGAAGTCATTCCAGACTGTTGAGATGGCTTTATTGTAATAGTCCCAGAATTTGCCTTCATCTTTGGCACAATAGGTAGCAACGGCGGAATAGCGTGAATTAATTGGGCGAGATTCACCAAATTCATAGAGAAAATCAGAAAGACGAATCTCGACAAGGATGTCGTTTTCTTTGATATAATTTTGAAACTCTTCTTCGTGCTCAACAATGGCATTCTCGAACGCTACACAATAAGGGCAGACTAGATCGGAATAGATGATGAAGTAGTTTTTGGCGTCGATATTGCCGATAGTCATTTTGTCATCCCAGACAATTTCGGCGTTGGTGGGCTTACTGCTCATACTGGCTACGATGGCAGCGAATAGGACACCAACTATTGCGATTATTCCAATAATTCTAAAGGTTTTTTTCATGATTCTCCTTTTTAGTTGTAGTTTTTTTAGATTTAGATTTGCGGTGGGTGGTTGGCTGATGTGATGATTGATTGGGCTTGGAAGATTTGGCTGGCTGAGGAGTGCTGGATGATTGAGGTGCTCGATGACGGGCAAGGTATTTTTCATTGATTATTATAACATATGTCTCTTCGCCGAGGCGCTTAAGAGATAAAATGGCTATTGTGATTGCAAGTGCTGTGACAGTAACTGATATAGCGCCTGTGACTGCGAGGCCTCCGGTAGAGAAAATCGCGCCTAGAAGTGGGGTAAGGAGGGTGGTGCCACATGTAGGACATCCGGCGCCAAGAGCAATTAGGCCTGTAATGATGCCGGCTTTCTCGAGGTTGGCAGCGTTGGTGGAATCGGTGCTTTGTTGACGTTTCTTGTTCCAGAGTAGGGTAATTAGTCCGATTAGAGCTCCCTGCAGGATGCAGATAGCGAAGATTGGTAACCAGTCAAGAAATGGCTGGCCAATGCCGAAAATTGCAAGAAAACTACTACCGATGATCTGGAGGTTCTGGGGGAAGCCTAAGATACCCATTAGCTCGAATTTGCTAAAGCCGCCGGCGAGTAGGTTCATCAGTAATCCGAAGAATAGAAAACTTGGGACAAAACCGTACCAGAAGCGCTTTTCTTTGGTGGCGAGCAGGATGCCTTTGCCTGCAAGCACGAAACCATCTAACCATTTCCTCCAATTCATGTTTAGTATTATATCATATTTTTTAATGCAAAATGGATTTTATTATAATTATGACTATTAGATTACAATATTATTGTGGTTTGTCAAGATTATTGTGTTCGGTTTTTGTAAACTTACCTCTGTTGTATGGGGTTGCTTGTGGAAAACTATTAAATAATAAAAAAAGTAAAAAAACAATATTGACAAACAATATGGCTATGCTAAAATAAAAGTAGGTTCGGACTTGCATTGAGAGAAGTCTGAATCGAGGAAGTGTGTAAAATCGTTTATCGGTAGGATAAATGACTGGGTGGAGAGTGTAGAGTTATTTTGGTTAATATTTGCTTCTGCCACCTAGAAAATGTGTATATGAGCCTTATTGTAAAATGAGGCTTTTATATTTTGGTTATGTATGGTATAATTGTATGTATGAAGCTTTCGAGAAGATTCGATCAAGCTATGATTTGTGTAGCAGTGGCTAGTTTGTTATTAATAGTTGCTTGTTTTGTGATGTCGAAGCATATGACTACTTATGCTCAGGGAGATGAAGATGAGAGTTTTGTGGTTGAGGAAGCTAAATATGTAACCTTTCATGATGGTGGAGATAAGTTAACTGTCAAGACTGAAGCACACACTGTGGGCGAGGCTCTTGAGAGGGCTGGAATTGAAGTGGGGGATGGTGATATTGTGGACCCAGGTATTGAGACTGATATTAATGCTGATAATTACCATATAAATATATATCGTGCACGACCTGTGGTAGTGAAGGATGGATTAGTTGATAAGTATTTGATGACGGCAAGCTATGATGCTAAGGTGATAGCTAAGGAGGCAGGATTGACTGTATATGATGGTGATGAAGTGGCAATGGTGCCGAATGCTGGGTTTTTGGAGAATGGCGCAGCGACCGTGTATGAGCTTACTCGCAATGGTGGACGGACAATAACTGAGGAAGTGGAGATACCTTATACTGAGGAAACGGTTAAGGATGAAGCAATGGAAAATGGCAAATCTGAGATTCGTCAATTAGGTGAAGTGGGTATGAAGCGTGTATATTATAATGTGTTGTATGTAGACAATGTTGAGGTGTCACGCGAGGCGGTTAAGGAAGAAGTGGTGCGCGAGCCTGTGGCGCGTGTTACTGCAGTGGGAGCGAAGAGGTCTTTGCCACCGGCTTCGGGTACTTGTGCGGATTGGGCTCGTCAAGCGGGAGTGAGCGAGGCTGATCTCGCTACAGCGGTGGATTTGATATATCACGAGAGTGGCTGTAGAGTAGATGCGCGAAACGCTCATTCGGGAGCGTATGGAATACCGCAGGCATTGCCTGGCACTAAGATGGCGGCCTATGGAGCTGACTGGGAGACGAACCCTATTACGCAGATTAAGTGGATGATTGGTTATGTTAATGGACGATATGGAGGGTGGAGCCAGGCCGCTAATTGGTGGTATTCGCATGGATGGTACTAATGGGGGATATGTTAATACTTGTTTCGAACGCATTCGAGGGCGTTCGTTTTGGTTTATGATTGTGGAGGAATTATTATGGGCTTAAAAAACAAAAAATCTCTTGGGCAGAATTGGTTGAAAAACCGTGAAATTTTGGAGAAAATCGCTGATTATAGCGCGTATGGAATCGCCGAAAAAACAGGGGTAGGCTTGGAAAAAAGACCGCTTTGCGTGGAGATTGGCCCGGGGCTTGGATATTTGACTACATCGCTACTTCGGCGATTTGATAAGGTGATAGCGATAGAGTATGACGATAGGTTGGCGAAGAATTTGCCGGCGTCATTTCCTGGGACGAATTTGGAAGTGGTGCATGGCGATATTTTGGAATATGATTTTTCGCGTCTGAATGAGCCGTATGTGGTGGCTGGAAATATCCCGTATTATATAACATCGCCGATAATCGAGAAGGTGTTGACGGCAGAGCGACTACCTGATAGGGTGGTGATTTTGATACAGAAGGAAGTGGCGGAGAGGATTGTGTCGAATAAGGAGACAGTGTTGTCGTTATTTGTGAAAAATCGGGCGAGAGTACAGGCGGGGGTTATTGTGCCGGCACATGAATTTACGCCGCCACCGAAGGTAGACTCGCAAGTGGTGGTGATGGAGCCGTTTGTTACTGGCCCGGTGGTGAGTGATGAGGTGTTTGAGCTGATTCGAAGGGGATTTGCTAGTCCGAGGAAGAAGCTTGTGCATAATTTGGCGGGGATGGCTGATGTGGAGAGATTGAAGGTGATTATGGGGGAGATTGGCGTATTGGTGGATGCGAGGCCTGGAGATTTGGGGTTGACGGATTGGGATAATTTGTACAAAAAACTTGAGCGGTAGAGCATGGCTTTTGGGACTGTGTGATTATTGAATGCTCTGGTGATGTGATATGTGTAAAATAGGGGTGGGTTGGTGTATAGAGTATAAATATGGTTAATTTTTAGACGTTTTTAATGAAAAAATGATATAATTGGGGTAATATGTTAGATGTGAAATTTATACGTGAAAATGTTGATTTGGTGGAGAAATCAACAAAAGAAAAGGGGTATGATATTAATATTAAGGAGCTTTTGAAGCTGGATGATAAGCGGAAGGCTATCTTGGTGGAAGTCGAGGATTTGAGGCGGAGGCGTAATGAAATTGCAGGTAAGATGAAGGGAGGTAAGCCGTCTGATAAGCTGATAGCTGAAGGGAAGGCGGTAAAAGAGGAATTATCGGAGAAAGAACAGGCGCTTGCTTCGGCTGAGGCAGAGGTGAATGAGTTGCTTAAACGAGTTCCGAATGTTATTTTTGAGGATGTGCCGCTAGGGGGTGAGGAATGTTCGGTGGAGGTAAAGAAGTGGGGCAAGAACCATACTAAGGGCGTAGACCATTTGGATTATGCTACGAGTCGGGATTGGGTGGATTTTGAGCGGGGTGCGAAGGTAGCAGGAGCGAAGTTTTATTATTTGAAAGATGGTTTAGCATTGCTTGAGAATGCACTGCTTCAATATGGATTATCGAAGGTGCTCGAGCATGGGTTTACATTTATGACGGTGCCAGATATGGTGTCGAGTAGAGTGCTTGAAGGCTGTGGGTTTAATCCGCGTAGCTCGGAGCAGTCGGACGAGTACTTTATTGAGGGCGAGGACCTCGCGATGATTGCGACGGCGGAGATGCCTCTTACGGGATATCATATGGATGAGATTATCGATGAGGATAAGTTGCCATTGTTTTATGCGGGGTATTCGCCGTGTTTTAGGAAGGAAGCTGGGGCGGCTGGTAAGTATACGCGAGGATTATTTAGAGTGCATCAGTTTAATAAGTTGGAGATGTATGCGTTTTGTTTGCCAGAGCAGAGTAAGGAGATTCATGAGAAGATTCTAGCGATTGAAGAGGAGATTTGGCAGGGGCTTGAGGTGCCTTATCATGTGATTAACATTGCAGCGGGAGACCTTGGTGCGCCGGCGGCGAAGAAGTATGATATGGAGTATTGGTCTCCAGTAAACCAGAAGTATCAAGAGATTACTTCGTGCAGTAACTGTACTGATTTTCAGGCGAGAGCTTGCAATGTGAGGGTACGGCGCAAGGATGGGACGGTGGAATTTGTGCATACTCTGAATGGGACGGCGATTCCGCTGGCGCGAGCGCTTGTGGTGATGTTGGAAAATTTTGCTACTGTAGATGGGAAGTTTAGAGTGCCGAAAGCATTGCGGCCGTATTTAAATGGTAAACAAGAATTATAAAGGAGGAAAATGATAGAAAAAATTGAAATAACAGGAAATGATTATAAGGTAGAGGAACCTTTGCGAAAATATGTCGAGAAGCGTGTTGGAAAGCTCGATAGATATTTGCCGAAGGGTTTTAAGAAAGATGTAGTGTGTAATATTGTAGTGGAGTCGATTGGTAAGAGTAAGGGGGAGAAGTACGAAGTGTCGGCAGCGATGGAATTAACTGGGGGTAAAGTGATTGCGGCTCGAGACGAATGTACGAATGTGTTTGCTGGGGTGGATCTTGTGGAGGCGAAGCTAATGGGGCAGATAAGGCGGTATAAGCTTGAAGTGCAGCCACATCGCCAAAAAAGAAGTCTGAAAAATATCTTCCGAAAACGGGGATAATATGCTATAATAGGGGAAATAATTCTGTTTGGAGGCTATTAATGAAAAAAACCGATAAGGCTGATGCGGCTGTGAAGGCTGATGCTCATGCAAAAAAACCAAGAGTAAAGAAAGAAAAGAAGCCAACCGATAAGTTGGCGGATAGGACTGCTTTGCAAAAATTCTTGCAGGGGGTGTTCGGTGATGCGCAGAAGAAAATCCTACGGAGACTTTGGAAGAGGGCTCAAGAGATTGCGAAAATGGAGTCGAAGTATGAGGCGATGAGTGACGATGAGCTTAAGGCACAGACAGTGGAATTTAAGGAGCGGATTGATAAAGCATTAAAGCAAGTTCGGAACGATGAAGGGGAAGCGAAAGTGAGCGGTAAGGCTGGTCGCAAAAAGAAAAAGGTGGCGGATGACACGAAAATCTTGAACGAGATTTTGCCGGAAGCATTTGCGGTGGCGAGGGAAGCTTCGAAGCGTGTGCTTGGGATGCGGCCGTATGATGTGCAATTGATTGGTGGCATGGTGCTTAATGAAGGTGCTGTTGCTGAGATGAAGACTGGTGAAGGTAAGACCTTGGTGGCGATGTTGCCTGCGTATCTTAATGGCTTGACTGGGCGTGGAGTACATGTAGTGACAGTGAATGATTATTTGGCGCAACGCGATGCGGGATGGAATGGTCCAGTATATGACTTCTTGGGACTGTCTGTCGGCGTGATAGTTAATGAGGCGTCGTATATTTATGATGCAGAGTATGAGAATGAAGAGCATGAAGACGAGCGGTTCCGTCATTTGAAGCCTTGTACGAGGAAAGAGGCTTATGCGGCTGATATTACCTATGGTACTAATAATGAATTTGGTTTTGATTATTTGCGTGATAATATGGCTTCTGAGGTGCAGTATTTGAGGCAGAGAGAATTAAATTTTGCAATTGTGGATGAGGTAGACTCTATCTTGATTGATGAAGCGAGGACGCCATTGATTATTTCAGCTCCAGCGGGTGATAATCCTGAACAGTATTATCAATTTGCAAAGGTGGCAGCAAGGTTGACGCCAGATGATTATATCTTTGATGAGAAGCGACGTTCGGTGACGTTGACGGATAAGGGTATTGAAAAAGTGCAAGATATACTCGGCGTAGATAATATATATTCGACTAAGCATACGCCACTAGTATATCATTTGGAACAGGCGATTAGAGCGGAGGTTGTGTTTAAGCGTGACAAGGATTATGTGGTGACGAATTCTGGTGAAGTGATTATTGTGGATGAGCATACTGGACGATTGATGCAAGGGCGACGTTATAACGAGGGGCTACATCAAGCTATTGAGGCGAAGGAAGGTGTGGCAGTAAAGCAAGAATCGATGACGCTTGCTACGATTTCGTTTCAGAATTTTTTCCGGCTTTATAAGAAGTTGTCTGGTATGACTGGTACGGCATTTACGGAAGCGGAAGAATTTCAGCAGATATATGCGTTAGATGTGATTCAGATTCCACCAAATAAGCCAATTGCGCGTGTAGATAAGGATGATTTGATTTATAAGACAAAAGAGGCGAAGCTAAAAGCAATTGCTGAGGAGATAGCAAAATATCATGAGAAGGGGCAGCCTGTGCTTGTGGGGTCTGGTTCTATTGCGAATAATGAGGAGATTGCGAGATATTTGGATCAGTTTGGGTTGCCATATGAGATTTTGAATGCAAAAAATAATGAGCGTGAGGCAGCGATTGTCGCGAAAGCTGGCGAGAAGGGAGCGATTACGCTGGCTACGAATATGGCGGGTCGTGGTACAGATATTAAGCTCGGTGAAGGTGTGAAGGAGCTTGGTGGACTTGTAGTGATTGGCTCGGAGCGACATGACTCGAGGCGAGTAGATAATCAGCTTCGTGGTCGTGGTGGACGACAGGGCGATCCTGGCACGACACAATTCTTTGTGAGTTGTGAAGATGATTTGATGAGGATTTTCCAAGGTGACAGAGTTAAGATGTTGATGACGAGGTTAGGAGTAGCGGATGATATGCCGATACAGACACGTTCGATATCTAAGACCTTGGAGGCGGCACAGAAGAGAATTGAGGGATTTAACTTTGATTCGCGTAAAAATGTAGTGCAGTACGACAATGTTATCAATCGTCATCGTAAAGTTGTATATATGATACGACGAAAGATTCTTGAGGGTGAAAATATCGAACCGGAAATTAAACGCTTGATGCGTGAGGAGGTAAAGACTTTAACTGAGTTCTCATCGCGAGTCAATAAGAAATTTGATGAGGAATTCAAGGCTGTATTTGATTTTGACGATGATTTGATTCATGGGATTGGAGTGATGCGGAAAGAGAAGGAACGTTATAAGCATGCGTTGGAGGCGGTAGAATCTGCCTATGCTAAGCAAGAGGAGAAGTTTGGCTCTGAGATAATGCGAAAAGTGGAGCGTGAGGTTTATCTTAAGGTGCTTGATACGCTGTGGATGCAGCATCTTGAGAATATGCAGCATCTGCGCGAGGGGATTCACTGGCGGAGCGTGGGACAGAGAGATCCATTGGTGGAGTATCGTTCGGAATCACAGAAGCTCTTTGATGGATTACAGAGGAACTTGCGTGAAGAAGTGTTGAAGATATTACTCACGATTACTCCTTCGGAGGCGGCTGATGATGACGTGATGGATGGTGAGGAGTATGAATCAGAGCTTACTAAGATGGCGGAGTCGCAGACAGAACGAGGCGTGAATGAGATTTCTGCTGGAGAGAAGAATCTGGATGATGAGTTTAAGAAAAAGACACCTGGGGCTGGGATGGCTAGGGGAGCTGTATTGAAGCATGGTAGTTCGAAGAAGAAATCCAATACGAAGAAAAAGAAGAAGTCGAAGCGGAAGTAACTTTAGGTATTAGGGTGGTGTGACAGGAGGTATACATGAAGCATTCAGTTGAAGAAATTACTTTGAAGAATGGGGCGAAGGGGCTTCTTGTTGATGTGCCTGGGGCTAGCGTGATGGCTACTAGGATACAATTCAGGGCAGGTATGATGTATGCTAAGAAGAAAGATGTGTATGAAATTCCGCATTTGGTCGAGCATTTGGCGTTTGGGGCGAATGCGAAATATCGTGACGAGCAGGCTTTTGAGGCGGAATTTACGAAAAATGGGGCATATCATAATGCATGGACTTCGGATATTTCGGTATGCTATGAGACGGAGTGTGCGGATTTTGAGTGGGAGCGGATTATGGAGTTGCAACGAGTGTCGATATGCGAGCCGAGATTTAATGAAGATGAGCTGAAATCTGAGAAGGCAAATGTGCGAAGCGAGCTTACTGGATATATGAATGATTATTATCGTTTGTTGTGGCCGAGAGTGCAGCAAGCGGTGGGGGAGGATATTTTGGATTTGCCGGAGCGATTGAAGACGATTTCAAATATTGAGTTGAAGGACATTCGTGAGCATTATCGACGGACGCATACCGCGAAGAATATGATGTTTATAATTGTGGGGCGGCTTAAAGGGCGTAAGCATAAAATAATGAAGATGCTTGAGGAGTGGGATCTCAAAGAGGGGCGAAAGTTCGAAATACCGTTGACTGATTTACACTCGTCGGAGGCAGTGTCGATTCGACGGAAGGATGCATCGAATATTACGTTTGGGTTTTCTCTAGTGACGCCGAGACATTTGGAGCCGAGTGAAGTGTTTGCGATGAGTTGCCTTAATCATATATTGAATGGAACGACGAATTCGAAGATTTTTGGAGCGGCGAGGAAGCGGGGGTTGGTGTACGGGATGGGGTCTTCGGTAGCGAGCAATGCGCATAATTCATATTGGGATTTTGATGGGGAGGTAAATGTGGAAAATGCGGAGGCCTTGTTTGAATTGATTCAGACGGAGTTAATGAAGACATTGAATGGTGAGATTATGGATATGGACTTTCTGGCGGCGAAATCGTACGCGCTTGGTAGATTTCAGATGGGGGCGCAGACGGTAGGGCAGATTGCGGATTATTATGCGGAGGGATACTTTACGAATGAGGCAGTGGAGCGATATGATAATATGCCTAATTTGATTAAATCAATCGATAAATTCCGGATGATTGAGCTGGCACGGGAGTTTGCAGGGTCGGGGGTGAAGGGATTTGCGGCAGTGTCGTCGGTGGAGAAGGCTGTGATAAATGGCTTAGAGGCGCGATTGAATTTTTGATGCTGGGCTATTAAAGTTGTAATACGCTTGTTGTATTATTAACAACGCTCAAAACTCTTCAATAGGAGCTTGAATAATTCATTCAGCCTACTAAATCAGCTATTAATTATAGTTAACTTTCGCTTACGCCTGATTAGAAACATGAATTTCAGTCAGGTTTTTAATCGGGTTTGCTCCTAAAACTATAATTAATAGCTGATTTAGTGATTTTAATTAATTATTTATTTAATAACGCTGTAACTTTAACAAAACGCTTGTGCTGAATTAATAATCGTGATATTATGGTAACATAAAAGGAGTTCAAGGTGGATAAACTACATGTAGACTATATTATTACGGGGGGATTATTAAGCATGACGATGATTGCTGGTGTAGCAACAGCGTCTATAAATGCTAGTGCTGACGATGTCGTGGATGAGATTAATATCACCATTCCTACAGCCTGCACAATGGGTGGTACTATCATTGAAGGAGATGAGCATACTACCTCTCTTCAACCTGGTACTTATGAATCAGGAATCGGCAAGACTACCCTTACGACTTACTGTAATGACCCAGGTGGCTTTAGCATCTATGCGATAGGATTTACTGGTGATCAGTATTCAGGCGAGAACCACACCAAGCTGGTCGGCAATACTGCCACCAATACCATCTCCACAGGACTCACTACTGGTACCAGCACCACAGACGTATCAAGCTGGGCTATGAAGTTATCAGCCGTAGCTGGTACATATGCTCCTACTATTATGGATGGCACTAACGATACCGAAGATTTCACTAATTATCATATAGTACCAGATACATATACCAAGGTCGCTACCTATGGCAACACCACCGATGCCGAGGGCGGTACTGGCAGTAGCCTGGAGACCACCTACGCCGTCTACGCCAGTCTCTCCCAACCAGCCGATACCTACACCGGCAAAGTCAAATACACCCTCGTTCATCCATCCACAGAGCCAGCTCCAATAACGCCACAATCTACAGAGTCAGGAAAGATTAAATACTATGCCAACGTATCAGATTACCAAGGCACTATGGCAGAGCAAAGTGTCGCCGCTTCTGTAATGCTCCTCCCATCCAACTTCAGCCGTACTGGCTATGGCTTCGCTGGCTGGAGTGATAAGTTTGACTATGCCACGAATCCTGAGGCTAAGTTCTATGGTCCGATGGAAACCATTACATTAAACACTGCTGACTACACTGGCACTAACCCCGGCCTCTCGCTCTACGCTGTATGGGTAAAGAGCCAGGGTAATCTCCAAGACTCAACCAAAGTAGCTAGCGTATGTAGCTCTCTCACTCTGGCACCAATAGACGGCACTGCCAACCTCTCCTCAGTCTCCGCTCTCACAGATCAGCGTGACAACAACACCTACGCCATTGCCAAGCTCGCAGACGGTAAATGCTGGATGATTGAAAACTTACGTCTAGCTGATAAAGACAGCAGCAATAATGATATAGAACTATCAGCCACCAACACCAATAGTCCTTCACTCCCACTCACAAACATATATGACGCAACAAATCCAACTACCTCCAACCACCTCTCTGCTTCAACTAACCCAACTTCTACTGCATGGTGTACGACCAATTCTGCTGCTTGCTTTGACCAATCCATGCTATACACTGGCAATACCACAGAAAGAGGAACAAACACGGCAACTGACGCCAATATCTACTCATATGGCAACTACTACAACTGGTATTCTGCTACAGCCGGTAATGGTAAATATAGTACTAGTACAAATAACTCTGTCACTGCAGGTGACATTTGTCCAACTGGATGGACTCTTCCAGAAAGTGGAGATAAGACCAATATGGCAGCCGAGAAGAATAACTTCTACAAACTAGGCTTATCACTTGGATTATCCACTCCAGCTAACTACGGTAACGAAACTAGACCATCCTGGATAGGTTCTCCTGAGGGTTCAAATGCTTCTATTGCATTTCGTACTTACCCGAACAATTTCCTCTACTCCGGCCTCTTCCTCGGCTCGTCGGTCGTCACTCGAGGCAGCATCGGCGGTTACTGGTCTAAGTCTGCGGACAGTAGCAACGGCGCGTACTACTTGGACTTCAACAGTAGCCTCGTCAGCCCGTCCAACTACGGCAATAAGGGCTTCGGATTTAGCGTCCGCTGCCTAGCGCAGTAGTTCGTCCCCTAGGTAGATATCATCTTAAATCAATTAGAATATGCAATTGAAAAGTGAACAATTTGTGGAGTTTGATGTGAATTGTTTAGTGAGGTGAACAATTTGATTGTTAGGTATAATATATAGAATATTGCATTGTTCTGGTGTGGTGGGGCTTATTTGGGTGGTGTGTTTGTTGTTGGTTGAATCGCTGAAGTAGAAGGAAAGAAAATTTTTGAATTTTGGGGTTGATTTTGGAATAAACGTGTTATAATGTAGGCATATGTGGAATGATAATAAAACAAAAATAAAAATGATGGTAGCACTTGCGCTACTGATAGGGGTAGGGGCAGCGACTTATGCTGTGATGGGGGAGAACAATGATAATATTACTGGGGGAGAGAGTCTTGCGGTGCCGAATGGGGATGCTGGCGTGGCGAGCAATAATGATGATGCCAAAGAGTCGAAGGCAGAGCCGAAGGGGGTGTCGGAAAAGACTTTTCCTACGTCAGCAGAAAACGCTAATAATGACGGTGAGATTAGTTATGGTGGTATTAGCTACGGCTCGATGATAACTAATGATGCGCCGAGAGGTGGGACGACGATGCTCTTTGGTGGGGAACTTGCTGTGGAGACACAGGAAGAAGCAAGTAATAATGATACGGTGGCGGTGAATTCTGTTCAGGTGGTGTCGGTGAGCAGTGACGGTGCGGTGGAACGAATAGAATTAGCGATAGATGAGAATGGCAGAATTCAGAAAGCGATACAGAATGATGAGGAGGCCAAAGAACAAGATAATAAAAAAACGAATGAAACACCTAAGCATGATGAAAGTGAGGAGATAGCGAAGGCTGAGACTGAGAAGGTGAATGATGATTCTGTAGTTAATGGCGTTGCTGCTGAGAATAATGATGAGATTGTGGATGACGAAGGCAATAAGGATGATTCGGAGACTATAAATGATGGAGGCAATGATAATGAGACGGCCACAGACAGTGACGGTAAAAAGGAAGAGAGTAACAAGGAGTCACAATCTAATGAAATTACAGGTAAAGAGGATTCTACTGCTACGAATGGGCTTGTGAATGATACTAATATATCTGTGGATATAAAAGAAAGAAACGCACTGAAGGAGAATGAGAAGTCAGGACAACAGGCAAAGGAAGAGGCTGAGAAACAGGCCAGTAAAGAGACAGAGCAACAGATTGAAGGGGAAACAGAACAACAGACCAATGACGAGAAGGAACGAAAAACTAAGGAAGAAGAGGAGCGAAAAGCAAGAGAAGAGGCGGAAAAACAGGCTCGTGAAGATGCGGAGCGACAAGCTAGGGAAGAAGCGGAACAAAAAGCGAGAGAAGAAGCCGACAAGCAAGCAAAGGAAGAATCAGAGCGGAAAGCAAGAGAGGAAGCGGAACGTTTGGCGCGAGAAGAAGCAGAAAAAAAGAGAGAATTAGAGAATATCGGTAATGTCTCGTATGTGCCGATTAATGATTATCCTTGGCAGAATGTTTGCCCTTCGCAAGCGGATACTTTCTTAACCACCGTAAATACACCGAATGGTGTTCGAAAACTGGGTGGGTATGTATGTGAATGTGTGAGCTATGCGGCGTGGAAAGTTTACAGTAATTATGGAGTACTTGCAAATTGGGGTAATGCTAATACATGGGACGACAATGCAAGGACGGCGGGTTATACTATAAATCATACGCCAGAGGCTGGAGCAGTAGGGCAGACTGACGACGGTTATTATGGTCATGTGTTTTGGGTAGAGCATGTAAATAAAGATGGCTCGATAGTGATATCAGATTATAATGATTGGCAGTCGACAAAAGCGTATTCGGGAAATGGGCATGGATGGGATTACGGATTAATGACGATACCGGCGCGGTACGCCTCGCAGTATAATTATATACATTTTAGATAATGATAAGCTAAGTGATTTTACCTTAATGATTTGACGAGGGATTGGAACTGGGCGCCGCGGTCGTAGACGTTTTTGAACATATCGAAGCTGGCGGCTGAAGGAGACATGAGAAGGATGGTGGGGCTGTCGGGGGTGGCGATGGACTCGGCGGCGGTGCGGGCGGTAGTGACAGCAGATTGCAGTGAATCGACTAGCGTAAATCGTGGATCGCTCGGATATTTGTCGGCGAGGGCGTGGCCGGATTCGCCGAGGAGGATGATTTTTACGACTTGGGGGGATTGGAGTATTTCGTAGATTTCGGGGAGATCGGCGTTGTCGGTCTTGTCGCGGCCACCGATGATGACTACGACATTGTTATTCGGAAAAGCATTAATTGCTACGCGAGTAGATGATGGGTTGGTGGAAAAGTTGTCATCGTAGTACTTGACGTGGTTTAATTCGCGAAGAAATTCTAGGCGGTGAGGAAGGCCGTGAAAATTGCTGAGGCCTTCGATAATTTCGGAAGTTTTGCTGCTTAAATATTCGCTTGGTGATATATTGTAGTAGCTCGCTACGGCGGCAATGGCTGCAATGGCGTTGTTTTTGTTGTGTTCGCCTGGGATAGTGATGGCGGATTTGATGTCGGCTGGGATATCGAATGGGTAGGGAATCTTGTGGGCTTTAGAAGTGCTGGCGAGCTTGGTAGAATCGGAGTTGTGGGAATAATAGATACAGTAATCGTCGGCGGACTGGTGGCGGGTGATGTTGGATTTGGCAGTGAGGTAATCGTCGTAATCCTTGTGGACGTTGAGGTGATCGGGCTCTAGTTGGCCGATGACGGCGATGTGTGGGGATTTGTCGAGGTCCCAGAGCTGGAAACTAGACATTTCGTAGACGACGACGGAGTCCTTGGTGAGCTGGTCGAGGCTATCGATAGCGGGTTCGCCGATGTTGCCTACGAGGTAGGCGTTCTCGTGGTGGGCGTCCAACAATGATTTGATGAATGAACAGGTGGTGCCTTTGCCTTTGGTGGCGGTGACGCCGATAATGGGGCAGGGGCAATGCTCGAAGAAATACCTAGTAACAGATGACTCATTGCTAAGATGAAGTGGTGGGACGGAAGGACTGCGGAGAATTATATCATAGGATGAATAATCTCTCTGTTTGATATCTTCGTAATCGAAATTTTCAAAAATATCAATTATGGCGTTTTTGTAATGTGATTTGAAATATTGTTCGGCAGACTTGCCTTCTTTGCCGTAACCTAGTAGTGCGATTTTCATACAATATATTATATCATAGAAAAGCCCCCATGGGGGGCGATTCTATTGTGTGAGGTACCAGGAAAGGTCGCGAGAGTTGAACTCAAGCGTCATTTTTTCCCGACCAACCAGAATGTCGAAAATATGAAGAGCTACTCCGCTGACAAACCGTACGTGGGTTTGCAGGAGTTCGGACACTTCGGTCTCGCTTTCGCCTCGTCGCCTAAAAGTTAGTGGCTGACAGGGGGTCATTTCGTAGCCGAAAAGTGCCATGACTTCGACTTTTTCTGTTTGGATTTTGTTAAAGTTTTTCATAAAAGACTCCTTGATTATGTTTAATTTAAGAGTCATTTATGTGAGCCTCTGTTTTATTGGCTCATAGTTGCAGCCATAAATGACGATAGCTACAACCTTAAACTTTTCTCATTACCAGGGACCGAAGTATGGTATGAGTAATTTTATTATATATCACTTAGGAAAAGTCGACAAGGGCTCGGAATTGTGAGCTTGGAGGGGGGATTTGGCTTTGGCTTCAAAAAGGACACAGGGGACAGCTGGGGGCGGCGTAAAATCGGTGGGTTTTAGGGGGAGTTTGATTTTGGTGTCGTATTTTGCCGTGAGGGCGAAGCCTAGCTTGGAGGTGTAGTGGCGGGTGTTATTGAGGAGCTTAAGGGCGAATTGTTTCTGGAGGATGAGATAGATGGAGTCTGGTGGATTGGTGGCGTCGATGAGCTTGTGAAGGATGGCGGAGCTTAGATGAAATGGAGGGTTGGAAAAGACTTTGTATGGTTCATCTGGGAGGCTTACGCTTAAAAAATCCTGCTCGAGGATGGTGACATTATCGATGCCTCGCTTGGCAAGATTAGCGCGAAGCTTGGCGGCGGTGGAATGGTCTGGCTCGATAGCGATGACATGCCTGACGCGGTGAGAGAGGGCGCTAGTGATGACTCCGGAGCCGGCGCCGATTTCGATAATGAGGTCGCGCTTTTTAAGATTGGAGTGACCGATTAGGGTGAGGGCGAGGCGTGGAGACTTGAGAAAATGTTGAGACAATAGGTGGTTTCGCATTAGAGCTCCCCGGCTTGCTTTAAAACAGCGTAGGCTTCTTGGACTGAGTGGGTCTCCATGAGTTTGGCTCTGAGGTCGGCTGCGCCCGGGAAGTTGTTGATGTAGATTTTGAAGAAATGCTTGAGGTTGTCGTAAGGAATATGAGAATAGCGCTTCTCGGAACGCTCCCTCGCTCCCGTCGTTACGGGGCTCGGTCGCTTCGTATTTGCCCCGTCGGCAAATATGCTCCTCGAAGCGCTATTCTCATATTCTTCGTATAATCTCAGGTGTAGCTTCAAAAGCTTCATCAAGTCGTCGCGGGTGGGGCGAATGTCGGTGAAGCAGTAGGGGTTGGTGAAGACGCCGCGTCCGATCATGAAGCCGTCTGCTTCGGGGTATTTGGTGTGGAGTTCGTGGATGTGGGCGAGGTTCTTGATATCGCCGTTAATGACGAGCTTGGTGGTGGGGCTGATTTGGTTGCGGAGGTTGATGATCTCGGGAACGAGCTCATAGTGGGCGGGGACTTTGGACATTTCTTTCTTAGTACGGAGGTGGACGGTGAGGGCGGCGGGATGCTCTTGTAGCAAGGTGGCGAGCCAGGTTTGATATTCTTCGGGGTCGGACCAGCCGAGGCGAGTCTTGATGGATACGGGGAGGGCTGTGGAGCTTGTGGCGTTGCGGTAGCATTCGACGGCGAGGTCGGGGGTCTTTATCATGGCGGCGCCGCCACCAGCTTTGTTGACATGCTTGTCAGGGCAGCCAAAATTAAGATCTACTCCTGCAAAGCCCAGAGATTGGAGTGCGGCGGCACATTCAGCGAAATGCTCTGGGTTCTTGCCCCAGATTTGGGCGATGATTGGAGGGTCGGTAGGGGCGACTTGAAGACGTTCTAGGGCGTTAGCGCGGCCTTTGTCGGAGGCATAGCTTGAGACGTTGGTAAATTCGGTAAAGAAGAGGTCGGGGCGACCTGCATGGGCGATGATTTGGCGAAAAACCACATCCGTGACGCCCTCCATGGGCGCTAGGACGGTAAAGGGGGTTGGTAGTTGTTCCCAGATATTCATTAGTGCAATGATACCATATTTTTGTCTTTGGGGCAAGTGTAGTATAATATGTTGATATGGAACTTGTTTTAGTGCTTGATAATATTCGGTCGACGTATAATGTGGGGGCGATTCTGCGTACGGCGGAGGGGTTTGGTATTTCTAAGGTGATTATGTCGGGGTATACACCGAGGGTACACGATGCTGATTTGTTGCCGCATTTACGCGATAAGCTGGATCGTGAGATACATAAAACGGCGCTAGGGGCGGAGGATATGTTAGATGTTTATTCGTGTGATGATATAATGACAGAGTTGATGCGACTAAAAAGTGAGGGGTATCAGATAGTTGGATTAGAGAATAATATTGACGATGATAGGCTGTATCGGCTAGATGATAAACGCTTATTGGAGCGGTTGGGGGATAAGGTGGTGCTGATATTGGGTGAGGAGGTGCATGGGATTAATTATTCGTTATATGATATAATTGACCTGTTTGTGGAGATACCGATGAGGGGGCAGAAGGAGTCGTTTAATGTGTCGGTAGCGGCAGGGATTGCGATGTGGGGGCTGGTGGATAGATGATAGTAGGGCTGGGATAGGATGTAGTAGAAAAATTATTTTGCGTAGATATTAAAATAGATATATAATTGTAGATAAGATAATAATGGAGGCAATTATGGTCGAAGCATTGGCTAAACCTATTGATGGACAAGATGATGCTTACAAGCGTTGGAATGATATGGCTGAGAGTATGGCCAATAAAGCGTTGAGCTTTGGTAGGGATAATCCTGATATGTCGCATGTTAGGACAGAGACTGCGGGTGAGCTGCTTTTAAGCGATCGACAAAAGGAAACTATACGCAATGCTGTTTCACACCCTGCTTTTAAGTTTGAGACTGCGGATGGCAAGCCTTTTTATACTGAGGAAAAGCTTAAGGAGTTATACTCGGCGATGGCAGGGTTGATGCAGAGGGTTGAGACTGAACATAAGGATCTTTCGGTTCCGGAAAGGATTGAGACGATTCTGGCGGAGGATGAGGATACTTACAAATTCAGCAGGGCTTATACGGATATTACTACTAGGACGGCTTATAGTTTACTATGTGGAGATAAGAAGGGGTCGAACTGTATTGGTTTTGGTGAAACTTGTTGCTCGCTACTCGATTTGTATGGATATGAGGCGGCGCCGGTGATTTCGAGATTGAATAAGCGCGGATTGTCGGCGCATTATGTTACGGCTTATCGCGATACTGACGGTAATGTTAAAATACTGGATCCAGAGCGTAAACGTAGTTGCTCGAATCCGGAAAAACAGTTTAATCTGACTGCTTATCAGGTAAGTATTCGTTATGCTGTTCCGGATGAAGATTATTGTCAGAATAAATTTGACCCTGAGACGGGGAAATCGCCAATTTTTGATGATTTCTTTAGTGGGAAGCCGGATGGATTGGTACGTAAACCAATTGAGAGTATTACTATATCACCTGAAAGTGAAGAGGCGCGCAGGATGAATTTATTTGAAGAGCAGTCGGACGGGAGTGACCCGAGGATTGAGCTAAGCGAAAAATCAATGAATCCTGAAAAACAAAGAATCCTGGACGAAGCGATTGCTAAGACTCTTGAACCGTTGTATGAGGCGAGTCTTGCTATGAAGCCTAAGAGGGAATTTGAAGAGGATGTGTATGAGGAGAAAATAGGATGATAATAGTTGGAAAAAATGGATATGGTATTCCGTGTGAGATGTCGATACCGAAGGGGGTTAAAACTATTGTTGTAGCAATGCATGGGTTTTGTGGTGATAAGGAGAGTAGCTGTATCAAACTGCTAGAAGAGCGAGTAGGTGAGATTGGGGTGGGGCTTGTGAGATTCGATTGGCCTGGGCATGGTGAAAGCGAAGTGGATGGGTTTAGTTTTCGGGTTGAGAATTGTATAAAAGATTTGGAGGCGGTTGTTGAATATCTGAAGGAGCGTTATCCTGAGGCGGATTTGGTGGCATTTGCGACTAGTTTTGGCGGGTATGTTACTTTGCTATATAATTATTATCATCGAGATGATTTTAGATGTATTATCTTGCGGAGTCCGGCGATTCAGATGCGCAAGGTGGTGTATGATAGTATAATCAATCCTGATATCAGAGAGGAATTGGATGAGAAAGGCTATTTTGTATATGGATTTGAGCGCAAGATGGAGATAACTAATGAGTTTCTTGACGATTTGAAGAAATATGACGTGTTGGATTTATATGGTGAGGAGCGTCTGGAAAATGTGTCGATTATTCATGGAACGGCTGATGATTTGGTGCCGTTTGGTGATTCGGAGGAGTTTGCTCGTGAACATGGGTGTAGATTATATCCGGTAGAAGGGGCGGATCATCGATATAAGAAGGAGGGGGAGCTGGAAAAAGTTATGGTTATAGCGCTTGATGAGTTGAAGGGACTGGACGGTTAGTTGGGGCTGATAATCTGTCGTGGGGGTGCAGGTTTTTGTTGAGTGTCGTTTTGAATTGATTGTTTATTGTGGAAGGAAGAGAGGTTTTTTGTTGAATGATGTTTGGAATTGATTATTTATTGTGGAAGGAAAAGGCGGCCCCTTAGTTGGGACCGCTTAAGATATTGAGTGCATTTCGTTTCATTTGCTCCACTGATTTTGGAGCATTTTTTTCCATCTCTTTGAAGTTGGTAAGGGTGAGGTGATTATATTTTACCGTCCCTTCATTTGTCCAATATCTACGAAGTAGTACTCTATTATTAAATACGAAAAGTGCTAGTTCGCAACTAAGTGTGTTGCGTAAAAGGTCGTCTCTTTCTATGTGTACTCTTAACGGCTCGGGAATTATTCCCATAGCGTGAACTTCTTTGAGCGCCTTATCGCAAGCTCTTCTATAGAACAGTTGCAATTTGGCGTCCTCAAATCTAATTGGCTCCATCTCGTTACCCCCTTATGAGTGAAACTATACTACTATAATAACACACTTATGCCAAAATGTCAATAATAAACTGATAGTTTGTGATATGATTTGTGTATTCGAGATGAGATTGTTGTTGTGTTATAATGTAGTTATATGCAGGAGCTTGAAAAGCGATTAAGTGGTCTTGAGGGGGAGTTTTTGAAGAGCTATGAGAAGCTTGAGATTGCGGAGAAAGTTGAGCAGGTCGCAGAGTTGGAGCGCGAGGTGGCGGAGCCGGAGATTTGGCGGGATGTGAAGTTGGCGACAGAGAAGAATCAAGAGTTGGCACGGTTGAACGAGGAAGTGGAGCCGTGGGAGCTTTTGAGGACACAGATTGAGGATTTGAAGGAATTGATGGAAATTGGGGGAGAGGATCTGAAGGATGAGATTACTGGGCAGATTGAGGCGATGGAGAGGCAGTATGATGAGCTAAAGAAAGCGCTTAGATTTACTGGAAAATATGATGGAGATGATGCGATTCTTAGGATAACTTCTGGGGCTGGAGGAGTTGAGGCGATGGATTGGGCAGGAATGCTGGAGCGGATGTATTTGAGATTTTGTGAAAAGAAGGGGTTTAGGGCTGTTCGGATTGAGCGAGTGGAGGGGGAAGAAGCTGGAATCAAAACGGCGGTGTATGAAATCTCTGGTACTAATGCTTATGGGTGGTTGAAGTCGGAGCATGGGGTACACCGATTGGTAAGGTTGTCGCCGTTTAATGCGGATCAGAAACGGCAGACGTCTTTTGCGCTGGTGGAGGTGCTGCCAGTGATTCAGGCGGATGATGAGGTGGTGATCGAAGAGAAAGATTTGCGTATAGATGTGTATCATGCTGGGGGTCATGGCGGGCAGGGTGTGAATACGACGGATTCAGCGGTGAGGATTACGCATTTGCCGACTGGCATAGCGGTGGCGATTCAGAATGAGCGGAGCCAGCATCAGAATAAGGAGAAGGCGATGGAAATATTGCGTGGAAAGCTGGCGCAGATGCAAATGGAGCAGCATGCGGCGAGCTTGGCGGATTTGCGTGCTGGTGAATCGGCAGGATGGGGGCAACAGATACGGAATTATGTGATGCAGCCGTATAAATTAGTGAAGGATACGCGGACAGGATATGAGACCAGTGATGTGGATGGGGTGCTGGATGGGAAGATTGAAGGGTTTATGGAGGCGTGGTTGGAGGGGTAGGAATTGAGTGTGTTTTTTGGATTGATTGTTTGTTTATTGCAAAGTATATAGCTAGGGTGTTTGATTTTTGGTGGTAAATGTGTTACAATAATGATATCTTGCTTCGGTGAGAAAACTATTGTAAGGGGGAGAACCTTATGTACGTTGAAAAATTGGATATAGGCGAAGTGATATTGCCAGATTTTGAGACATGGAAACAAGATGGGGTCTACTCCAAACGGCTTGAAGCATTGATTGCTCCAGAAGACCTGTTTATAATCTTTGACGGCGATAAGTGGGAGTATTTCAACCCTCAGGCCCTCAAGCCGTTTGAAGAGAATGTGTTGAAGCCTAATGGCTGGCGTTTGCCGTCTGATGATGAGTGGCTGGCCATCTTAGGCGAATTTGGCACTAGGGATGGTGAGACTGACCTTGTCTTCTTAGTCGAGCAGCTCAACTTATCCTATGGTGGCTATGTGGAGGAAGAAAATGTCGACGATTACAATTGTTATCCTCATGATCCTGGCCTTGTACATAACTTGGAACGTAGCGGTTGCTACGCTTCGGTTGATTCTTCTGCTCATTCTGCTTGCCGTAGTGGTAGCGATGCTCCGTTCAATCGGTATTTTTATTATCTGAAGGAGCGGGATCCTATTTACGGTTGCGAGTATGTAGGCGTATGCGGTACGACTGCAGAAGAAGCTTATCGAGTGCGTTGTATTTCCGTTAAGTAACCACAGCTTGACCTATTTTCTAATTTTACTCCCCGATCGAATGTGGTCGGGGAGTTTTCTGTTTTGTAGATTTTGTGATTTTTAGAGTAATTTAGGGGGTTCACAAGGTGGGGAAAGTGTGGTATAATGAGGTAGTTACATCTAGGCATGAGACAAGGTCCCGAATTAGGGAAACCAGTCAAAAGTCTAGTTTTAAACGTGCAGTTTTACCTGTGGAGGGTGAGAACTGTGTTATAGAGGTAATTTTACTTGGTGTACAGAGGTAAAATTACGTCTGAGATAACCTACTAGAGGTAGGCGGAAATAATAAAAGTGGTTTTGCCTGATGATCAGAGGCAAAACTCTATAAATAAAGGAAAGGAATAGGATGCAAGTCATTCTCGGCACCAAAATTGGTATGACCCAGATTATCGGCGAAGATGGCGTAGTTACGCCTGTAACTATCCTCCAAGCCGGTCCGTGCACGGTGACTCAGATAAAGACTATCGATACCGATGGTTATAATGCTGTGCAAGTGGGCTACGGTCAGGGTAAGAATCTGAGCAAGTCGGTTGCTGGCCACGTTAAGAAGGCCGGTGAAAATATTAGTCCTAAGGTTCTTCAGGAATTTAGAGTTTCTGAGGTTCCAGAAGGTATGAAACTTGGGGATAGCCTCACGGTCGAAAGTTTCAAATTAGGCGATAAGGTGACGGTAACTGGTACGAGCAAAGGTAAAGGTTTTGCTGGTACAGTGAAGCGTCATAACTTTAACGAATCGCGTAATACTCATGGATTTAAGGGGAATATCCGTCGGGTTGGTTCGATTGGTTCGATGTATCCTCAGAAGGTGTGGAAGGGTAAGAAGATGCCTGGCCGGATGGGGCATGATCAAGTTACCGTTAAGAACTTGGTAGTAGCATACATTGACGCTGAGAACAATCTGATTGGTCTCAAGGGCGCAGTGCCTGGTCCTCGTAAGGGTATTGTAAGCGTAGAGGGAAAGGAGTAGTATGGCGACTTTGAATAAAGATATATTTGATCTAAACGTTGAAAATCATGAATTAGTAAAGTTGGCTTACGATGCTTATCTTGCTAACTCTCGAAGTTCACACGCTAAGACTTTGAAGCGTGGTGAAGTTAGGGGAGGTGGTAAGAAGCCATGGAGGCAGAAGGGTACTGGTAGAGCTAGGTTCGGTTCGACTCGTAACCCAATCTGGCGGCATGGTGGTGTGGCATTTGGTCGCACTGGCAATGAGAACTTTACCAAGAAGATTTCGCGCAGCTCTAAGCAGTTAGCTGTAAGGCAAGCGTTGTCAATGAAGAACGCTGATAAGGCCGTATTGGTATTTGATAAGGCTGTCAAGATGGATGGTAAGACGAAGACTGCAGCTAAGGTTTTAAGGGATATGAAGCTCGAGGGTAAGAATGTGCTTGCTGTGGTAGCTGAAAAGACTCCGGAGGTGCTTCGCTCAACCAACAATTTGCCAAATGTCAAATTAGTACGTGCTACTTACCTTAACGTGTTTGATATTATGAACGCGGATGTGGTTGTATTTTCGGAGGATGCCCTCAAAGTTACGGAAAAATGGTTAATCGGAGAGGAGAAGTAAGATGGCAGAAGCAGTAAAATTAAACCTCTTGGAACCGAGGGCGACCGAGAAAAGCTACTTGGAACAGACTAATCGAATTTATGTATTCCCAGTTGAGCTTTCTAGCTCCAAGCAAGAGATTGCTAAGATGGTCGAGAAAGAATTCAATGTGACTGTTACAGACGTGAAGACTTTGATTCGTAAGGGTAAGAAGACGAAGTATAGTAAGGGCAAGCACGCTTATCCTGGTATTACACATCGTAAAGATAAGAAGTTTGCCTATGTGCGTTTGAAGCAGGGTGACTCTATCCGAGTATTTGATGAGCCTGAAGAAGATAATAAGACCAGCGCAAAGGAAGCTAAGGCAGAGGCGAAGGCTGAGAAGAAGGCCGCCAAGGAAGCTGCTAAGGCTGACAAGAATGCAGGGAAGGAGAATGAATAATGGCTATTAAAGCATATCGCCCGATTACGCCGGCACAACGTCAGAAGACGACTGAGGATTATGATCAGATTACGACGAATAAGCCGATGAAATCATTGCTTCGTGCCAAGAAGCAACAGGCGGGTAAGAATAATCAGGGTCGCATTACTG